>NZ_JACGAY010000012.1:0-52031 GCF_020137705.1 Campylobacter sp. RM9333 | reverse complement strand
GAATTAGATAATCAAGGTGGTGAAAAACAACCTGCAGAAGATAATAAAGATAGTGAAAAACAACCTGAATTAGATAGTCAAGGTGGTGAAAAACAACCTGAATTAGATAATCAAGGTGGTGAAAAACAACCTGAATTAGATAATCAAGATGACAATCAAGACCCATCAGTTGATACAAAAGACCCTGATGAGCCGAAGAAAGAAGGTCAAGTCGATGAAAATCAAAAAGATGAAGCAAGTAAAGAAGATGGTTTAAAAGCTGAAGATAAAAAAGAAGAAGTTAAAGAGCTAGAATCAAGTAAAGAAGATGGTTTAAAAGCTGAAGATACTCCAAAAGTAGATGAAGCTCCAAAAGTAGATGAAGCTCCAAAAACTGAAGATAAAAAAGAAGAAGTTAAAGAGCCAGAATCAAGCAAAGAAGATACAAATAAAGAAGATGCAAATAAAGGTGAAGAAGATAGCAAAAAAGATGAAGCTACTAAACCAACCAAACCTGACGTAAGCACACCAGCTGTCCCAGAGAAATCTCCTGAAGAAGTTAAAAAAGAGCAACTAATCAAACAAACAGAAGAAATAGTAAAAAATCTAGGCAATCTAGGAAATATGGCAAAAGATAAAGTAAATGAACTTGTAACTATCCTAGTAGATAGCGGAGTTAGTGATTTAGCTACATTTAATGCAAATAAATTAGACGCTACTACAAAAGCAAAAGTTCAAACAGCAGCAAATGCAATAGCAACAAAAGTAATTGATAATGAAAAATCAAATATCACAAGCAATGCTTTAGGTGCGTTTAATGTGCAAATTAATAATATGAATAAGCGTTTAGGTGAGATTAGGGGATTAAATTCTGATATTGGAACTTGGTTTAGAGCTTATGGCGGAAGATTTAGCAATAGTAACAATCATATTAATTTCTACTCAACTCAATTTGGTGCTGATAAGATGACTAATTTAAGTGATGCTGATGTGATAACTGGTGCAATGATAGGATTTGATAAAGTTAATGCTGATACTAAGGCAAATGGCTTTAATATTGGTGTATATGGAAGTTATATCCATAATAATGGTTTATTTGTTGATAGCGTTTTAAAATATGCAAATACAAGCTTTAAAAAGACTGGCGTAGAGTTTAAAAAACAAAACTCTGTATTATTAAGCGTTGAAGGTGGATATAGAGCTAAGATTAATGAAAAAGCTTATGTAGAGCCAAGTTTAGAAATAATCACTGGTCGTGTAGGTAAATATGAAGCTAAGAGCAAGGCTAATACAATAAGTGTTAAATCATTTACACCAATTATGATTAAGCCACAAGTTTATACAGGTATAGAGCATAAAGACTTTGTATTTAGAGCTGGAGTTGGTGCTGTAGTTAATGCGAAAAAACAAGAAGCTGATATAGTAATCAATAATATCGTAAATGGAATTGATGCAAAAGCTAAAACTAAGTTAAATAGCAATAATCACGGATTTGCAAGTGTAGGTGGTAGCTATAAAGTAAATGATAATCTAAGAATTAATTTAGGCGTAGAAAAGAGCTTCGGAAGTAAGTTCAAAAAAGACTATGAAGTAAATGCAGTTATTAGATATACATTCTAATTTGTTTAAAGCTTAAGGTATTTAAACCTTAGGCTTTAAAATAAAAATAATTTAGTATGATATTTTTATATTTAAATTATTAAAGGAGTTTTGATGGCTACAAGTAAGGATTATTTGGAGTATGTTTTAGACTTGTTTGATGGATTGAATATAAGATATAAATATATGTTTAGTGAATATATGCTGTATTATAAAGATAAGGTTATAGGTGGTATTTTTGATAATCAATTACTATTAAAACCTACAAAATCAGTGTTGAAATACTTAAATGAACCTACTTTTTTATTGCCTTTTAAGGGTGCAAAAAATGAGATGGTTTTGTTTGATAAAGAAGATAAAGAGCTTTTGAGTATGATTGTAATAGCAATGGTTGATGAATTGCCAAATCCTAAAAAGAAGCTTAAAAATAGTATAAATTGTATTAGTAATTAAAATATTTATAAAAATTCTTAATTTTAAATTCTCATAGCTATTTTGATTGAAATCTTGTGAAAAGTATTTAATATATTTATAATATATCAAGATAACTTGATATTTAGAATACTATAATAAATTTTCAAAATTATTTTATTTTGAAAAAGGATTTTTATGGAATTTACAAGTGAGAAATTATTAGAAACTTTTTATGAGTTTTTGTTTTTAACTGCTGAAATAAGCTTTTTATTTATTTTTATCAATATGATTATGTTTTATATTAATTCAAGATATAGCTTTAATAAATATTTAAAAAATAATGTTTTTTCATATTTTATAGCAATATTTTTAGGCTCAATTACTACTTTTTGTTCTTGTTCAACTATACCTGTTTTTAATTCTTTAATTAAAAACAATATTAATCACGGAGTAGCTAGTGCTTTTTTACTAACTTCGCCATTAATTAATCCTATGCTAATTACTATGCTACTTAGTGCATTTGGTTTTAGCATAACTTTTTATTACATTATTTATATAGTTATATTTGTATTTATTATAAGCTATTTAATAGGTTTAATACCTGCAAGATTGCTATTAAAAGATATTGTAACTAGAGAATTTCAATTTAATCAAAATACCAAGCTTAATTTGTATGAATGTTTATACAAGTCTTTAAAATCATATAAGGATATTTTTTATTATGTATTATTTGGTATGTTAATAGGTGCTTTTTTGCATAATTTTATGCCTGTTGAATTTATTAAAGATTATTTATCTAGTTTTGGAATTTATGGTATATTTTTGGCTAGTTTTGTTGGTTTGTTGCTTTATATACAAACTTGCTTGATTATTCCATTGGGAGTAACTTTAATAAATGTTGGGTTTCCTATCGGTATATTTTTTAGTTTTTTAATAGCTGGTGGGGGTTGTTCTTTACCTGAATTAATTTTACTTAGGTCAATGTTTAAAATTCGTATGATGATAATATTTATCATTAGTATTTTATCAATGGCAAATATTTTTGGAATTTTACTTTATTTATTTTATTAAGGATTAAAATGAAGAATTTATTAAATTATACAGCAGCTATAAATGATGAAACTAGGCTTAAAATTTTAGCTTTTTTAGATATTCATAAAAAATGTTGCGTATGTGAGATATGTGAGAGTTTTGAAATGCTTCAGTCTAGGATTTCAAGGCATTTAAAGATATTAAAAGATGCTGATTTATTAATAGCTAGTAGAGATGGGGCGTTTATTTATTATGAGATAAATTATGAAAATACTAAAGAGATTTTAGAGCTTTTAAAAAAGGCTAATTTTACTTTACCTGATTTAAAAACCCCAAAAGAATGTAATTCCTAGAAAATCTAGGAATTAAAATAAAAATCCAACAAAGCCATTAACAATAAGAGCATTTACAATATCTACTAAAAATCCACCCATAATAGGAACGATAATAAATGCTATTTTGCAAGGTCCGAAGTGATTTGTTACTGTTTGAAGATTTGCAATCGCAGTTGGAGTTGCACCCATACCAAAGCCACAATGTCCTGCTACAAGGCAAGCTGCTGCGTAGTTTTTGCCACAAATAACAAAGGTTACATATCTTACATAAATAATAATCGCTATTGTTTGAATTATTAATAAAACGCTGATTGGAACAGCTAATTTTATAAGTTCAACGATATTTAAAGTCATAATTGACATAGCAAGGAATAATGATAAAGCCACATTTCCTATCACACCTACTTCTCTATCAAATACTTTATGAATATTTAGTGAGCTAAAGCCATTTCTAATAATAATACCTGAAAACAAACACCAAACGAAAGTAGGTATGCTATCAAAGAAGCTTAATATTCTATTTGATTCCTTGGTTACTACACCAGTTACTGGATCGGTTACTTCATGTATAGTGATTATATTTAAAAAATTACATAAATAATCAATAACGTTTCCTGCTACCAAAGCAAGTGCAATTAAACTTAAGCTTGTAATAAAACTATCACTTGTAATTAATCTTACTTTTTGCGGACTTGTAAATGCTTCATCGCTTGATTGTTCACTACTTTCTACTTCATCGCTTTTTAGATTAAATTTCTTTACTAAGTAATTAGCCATAGGACCACCAATTAAACCACCTGCAATAAGTCCATAAGTAGCACACGCCATTGCTATATCAGTTGCTTGTGCGAAATTATAAGGTGCTTCTTGAAATGTAGCTCCCCAAGCAGCCCCAGTTCCGTGTCCACCACTAAGTGTAATTGAGCCACCAAGTAAGCCTATTAATGGATTTTCACCCATAGCACTCATTACTCCAACACCAATTGCGTTTTGAACTACTAATAGAGCAAAAACAGCAATTGAAAAAGTAATTAGTAATTTCCCGCCCTTTTTGATACTATCAAAATCAGCACTAAGCCCAACCGTTGCATAAAATGCTAACAAAAGTGGGGTTTTTATATCTTCTGCGAATTTGATTGTAAAATTTGCATAATAACTAGATAAGAATAAAATAAATGCTACTATGATACCACCAGTTACAGGCTCTGGAATATCGTAATTTCTTAAAAAGCTAGAATATTTAGTAATTATTCTACCCAAAATTAAGACAAGCATAATACAAATAAATGTGCTATAAAAATTAAGTTCAAGCACACTAGTGCCATTATCATTGCTAAGCAAAGTTGCAATACCGAGATTGATTTTTTCCATTAAAACTCCTTTTATTAAATCGCTTTATTTTGTCTTAAAATATTTAATTTGTTACAAATATAAGCAATTAATTTTGTTTTTTTAAAAAAGTGAGTAATTTTGTAATAATTTTGAGATTTTATTTAATAAAGTTTTGATTGATATATAAAGAAGAGCTACCTAAAAGGTAGCTTAGAAATTATTTGCTTTCAGCGTCTTTTTTTTCTGCTTCTGGCTCAACTGCAACTGCTTGTGCGTTTGCATCAGCATTTTCTACTGATTGAGTTTGTTCTACTGGTTGAACTTTTGTAGCGTCTGTATTTTCTTCTGCGAATAAACCTGCACTAAATGCACCTAAGATAGCTGTTAAAACTAATAACTTTTTCATTTTTTCTTCCTTTTTAATTAAAATGCGCCGGCATTCTACTCCTACAATCTTAAACTTTACTTAAAAAAAATAAATTTTGAAAAAATATTCTGAAATTCCTAATATATAGTCAAATTAGCGATTTTAAATTAGCAAAATATTTATAAAATTATTAAATATATTTATATAATTTAAATTAAATAATTATGGATTTTAAAATAGGAATTTAGTTCCTATTTTATTGATTTTGTTTTTGCATTATCTGTGTTTAGTAAAGAACTAATTCTTACTCCATTAAGATAAATTATCCAAGAAAAATAAAGCCATATAAAGAAAAATAAAACAGCAGAAAAACTACCATAAATGCTAGCATATACTTTATTTAATGATATATAAAATACAAAAAGACTTTTAAAAATGCTCCAAACCAAAGCTACTAAAAAGCTTACTAGAGCTATGATTTTAGGATTTAAATGTTTATTAATTGATATATGAAAACATACAAAAAACAAAGCCCAAATGATTAAAAAAGGTAAAATCCCTAAGAAATTAAATTTAAGTCCTATTGCATCTATATATTTTTGAATTTTATAACTTAAATAAAAGCTAGTTAATAATCCTAAAGGCGCTAGAGTAATTAGCGACCAATATGTGCTAAGCGATGAAAAAAAGCCCTTTTTAGGAGTATTGCTAATGTGCGAGATGGTATTTTCATAAGCATTAAAAAACATAAATAAAGCAAAAACCATAGCGATAATTCCTGCTACATCAAGTTTTGTGCTATTTTGTAAAAATTGCTCTATGTAATTTACAGAATTTGCTTCTTGGTTTGGCAAAATTAAGCTAAATATAAAATTATTTAATTGGCTGCTTTGTTCTTTAAAACTTGGCATATGAGCGAATACAAAAAAACTTAAAGATAAAATCGGAATAATATTTAAAACACTATAAAAAGAAAGCGAGCTAGCGTGTTGTAAAATACCTTTATCACTTACATTAATAATTGTTTTTAAAATGTGTAAAATCTTTTTCATAAAAATCCTAGATAAATAAAAAATATTAAGTTCAAACTTATAACAAAAATTGCTAAATACCTATGAAAAATTGATAAAAAACTAAGTATTAAATAAATGAAAAAATATTTAAATTCTAATTTAAAATTAGTTGCAAACATTTTAAAATCTAAAAATATTAATAAGTATTTATCCAATAAATCTCCTAAATTAATAATATGTAAAAACAAAACTAAAGGATAAAAAATCACAAAAATAGGAGTTAAAATAATCCCTAATAATTGTTGAAAGCTAAGCAATGGAAAAAAGTATAAAACAGGTGCAACCATTGCAAAAAAGGTGCTAAGTTCAAGGCAGATTAGTTTTGTAAGTGAATTAGCATTAAAATGATAAATAAATAAAAATATATAAAAGACCCCAAGGCAAGAGAAGAAAAACCCTACATTAAATAAAAAACTAGGATTAATAGCAATACAAATAAAAAATGCTAAAAATAAATGCGAAAAACTAAGAATTTTAATTGCTCTAATTATAAAATAAAATCCCAAAATAGCCATTATAAATGAGCGAAAATAGCTTGCAACTAGACCAATTTCATAAAAATATAAGGCTAAGATTATGAAAATAATTATTCCTAAATCAAAATGAATTGACCTATATGGGAAAAATCTTTTTTGAAAATACTTATAAATAATTGAAAATATAAAGAAAAATATGGAATAAATAAGCCCTAAATGATAGCCTGATATTGCTAGTAAATGTGCAATCCCATAGTAATTTACGCTATCTCTTAAATCCTTGCTAATGCTTTTTGCAAAAAATAAAGCTCCAAAAAATTGCTTCATAGTTAAATTCTCGTGCTGATTTATAAAATAACTTACAAATGCGTTCTCTTTAATCTCTTCTAATTCTTCTAAAGCATAGCTTGGCAAATAAAATCTAGCTTGTAAGTATTCATAAAAATTAAGCTTATTTTTAGCTGCGAATTTTAAGCTGATTTGATTGGATTTAATTTCTTTTTTAGTAGTTGTGTATATTAAAACATCTTTATATGCAAGTGCTAGAACATAATAACTTTTATTATTTTTAGTTTTTAAATAATTATTGTTTATTTTTAACTCATAACTATCTTGTTCTAAAAACTCGCAAAAATCTAAGAATTTCAAATGCACTTGCAAACAAAATATAGCAATTAAAACAATAAATATTATAAAATAATGTTTTTTATTGATTATTAGAGTTCTTTTGCTCTTTATATTCATCACATAAATCGTTTAAAAAACAATTATTACAATCAGGTTTTTTAGCCTTGCAAATATATCTTCCAAACAAAACCATTCCTTTATGCAATTTATCAAGGTCGGTTTTAAATAGTTTTGTAAGCTCTTTAGCACAATCATTAGGAGTTTTTGCATTTGATATTTTTAATCTTTTGCTAACTCTAAAAATATGAGTATCTACAGCCATTACATTTGCACCCAAACTCTCGCATAAAACCACATTAGCAGTCTTTTCTCCAACCCCTGCAAGATTTATTAAATCATCAAATCTCATAGGTATAATTCCTGAATGAAATTCCACAACACTTTTTGCCATTTTGATAAGATTAATTGCTTTATTTTGATAAAAATTACAACTTTTAATTAATTCTTTTATATTCATTAAATTTGCATTTGCTAAAGAATTTATATCAGGATAGTTTGCAAATAAACTTGGTGTTATTAGATTAACTCTACTATCAAGGCATTGAGCTGATAGCATAACACAAACTAAAAGTTCATAATCATTATTAAAAATTAATTCACTTTTTGCGTTTTTATAATTATTTAAAAATCTATTTTTAATTTCTTTTTCTCTTCTTCTCATAATTACTATCTTACTATTTTTTTACACAATATTTGTAAAATGATATATCAAATCAATTGAAAAAGGAAGATATTATGAAAAAAATTTCATTAGTTCTAGCAGGACTTTTATGTGGTGTAAGCTTAAATGCAGCTGTGGTTGCAACTTATAAAGGTGGAGAAATTACAAGCGATGATTTAGCACCTTATTTAGCTCAATTTCAAATAAGCGATGTAAGTGCGCTTCCAAAAGAAGTTAAAGATGGTTTAATAAGAGATGTATTATCAAAAAGACTTTTTGCTAAAGAAGCTGAAAAGATGAAATTAGATAAAGATGCGAAATTTCAATCAGCTTTAAATAGTGCAAAAGAATTATTACTTGCTCAACAATATTTATTGAAAAAATTTGAAGGTATCAAGGTAAGTGATGCTGAAATTAAAAAATATTATGATGAACATTTAAATGATTTTAAAGTTCCTGAAGCTGTAAAAACTAAACATATTTTAGTTGCTAGTGAAGCTGATGCTAAAGAAATATTAAAACAATTAAAAGGTCTTAAAGGAGATAAATTAGTAGCTAAATTTAGCGAACTTGCTAAATCAAAATCACTTGATAAAGGTTCAGGAGCAATGGGTGGCGATTTACCTTATATGAGTGCAAATGAATTAGTTCCTGAGTTTTTCAACGCAGCTAAAAAACTTAAAAAAGATGAAGTGTCAGAACCTGTAAAATCTCAATTTGGTTTTCATGTAATCTTAGGAGAAGATTTTAGAGCTAGCAGACAAGGAAGCTTACAAGAAGCAACTCCATTTATTGAAAATGGTTTAAAAAATGAAAAACATAAAGAATTAATTAAAAACGAAGTTGAGAATTTGATTAAAAATTCAGGCTTACAAGTTAAATAAGGATTTATAATGGGTGTTTTAGAATTAGTAAAACCAGGTGTTATTTATGGTAAAGATTTAGAGCGTGTTTATGCTTACGCAAAAGAAAATAAATTTGCAATTCCAGCAGTAAATGTTGTAGGAACAAATTCTATAAACGCCGCATTAAAAGCTGCTCGTGAAGCAAATTCGCCTATTATTATTCAATTTAGTAATGGCGGAGCTAGTTTTTTTGCAGGAAAAGATTGTCCTAATTCAGCAGTAATTGGAGCAATTGCAGGTGCAAAGTATGTGCATGAAGTAGCAGCTGCTTATGGAGTAGTTGCTATTTTACATACTGACCACGCAGCAAAAAAACTTTTACCTTGGATAGATGATTTAATTAAGGCAAATAAAGAATTTTATGCAATTCATAAAAAACCTTTATTTAGTTCTCATATGCTTGATTTAAGCGAAGAAAGTTTAAACGAAAATATTGAAATTTCTTGCGAATATTTTAAGAAATTTAACGCATTAGAAATCGGTATAGAAATTGAATTAGGTTGCACTGGTGGAGAAGAAGATGGAGTTGATAATACAAATATTGACAATGCTAAATTATACACTCAACCAAGCGATGTAGCACTAGCTCATAAAGAATTAAGCAAAATTGGGACAAATTATACAATCGCAGCAAGTTTTGGTAATGTTCATGGGGTTTATAAACCAGGAAATGTAAGACTTGAGCCAGTAATTTTGCATAATTGTCAAGAATATTTACAAAAGGGTGCAAAACCACTTAATTTTGTATTCCACGGCGGAAGTGGTAGTGAAGCAGAAAAAATCACTGAAGCAATCAATTACGGCGTAATTAAAATGAATATAGATACTGATACTCAATGGGCATTTTGGGATGGTGTTCGTGAATATGAAGTAAAAAATCACGGATATTTACAAGGACAAATCGGAAATCCTGAAGGCGATGATAAGCCTAATAAGAAATATTATGACCCAAGAATGTGGTTAGTTGCTGGAGAAAAATCTATGCAAAAACGCCTTTTACAAGCGTTTAGCGAGTTAAATTGTATGAATAGGAATTAATCTTGCAAACAATAATTGTTAAAAAGAAGAAAAGTGTATTTTCTTCTTTTTTATTTTTAATCTTTTTACCCTTATTAGTCTTCGTGTTAGCGATTTTAGCTTATTTAAATATTATAAAACTTATTATGCCATTACATACTATTATAATGTGTGCTGTGCTTTTAGTATTTGCTATGTTTTTTGCACCGCAAAATGAATATTGTGTATATGCAAAAATTAAAAAGAATTCGTCAATTTTTGAAAATGATTTAAAAGATTTTATTAAAGATAATTCTTTAAGAATTGATGAAATTAGTAAGGCTAATGTGAGTTTTGATGAATTTTTTGATAATTATTTACATAAGCTAAAGCCACTTTCATTTGGATATATTGCTAGTGCTGTTTTTCCAATGATTGGAATTTTAGGAACTTTTATAAGTATTGCAATATCTATGCCTGATTTTAAAGTAGGTAGTTCAGCTGCGCTTGAAGGAGAAATTAGCTTATTGCTTAGTGGAATTTCAACTGCTTTTTATGTTTCAATTTACGGGATTTTTCTTACTATTTGGTGGATGTTTTATTCAAGACTTGGTATTGCTAAAATTAATAATTTTAAAGAAAATTATAGAATTAATAGTAAAAAATATTTTTGGAGTAAAGAAGAATTAGAAAGAATTTCTCTTAGAAAAAATAGTGAGTTATTTTCTAATACAAATTTATTATTATCAAAGCTTTATGATAATGAGTTTTTTAATGAAATATCAAAACTCCATCAAGATAAATTTACAGGTTTTAAAGAATTATTTAAATCTTATGAAAAAATTGCGATAGTTCATACAAATTTAGCTCAAAAATCTTTAGAATTAAGCAATAAAAATACTAAGCAAATGCAAGAAAAGATAGATGAATTTTCATTAAGAATTGAAAATAGCTTGAAAGAATTTGCTAAATTAAAAGAAGATTTAGAAGCTAAATTATTAGATTTTAAAAATATTTATGAAGATGAAAAACACGAATTTAGAATAGTTGATGAATTAAAAGCTGATATTGAAAACCTTAGTAAAGAAGCAAATCAGGTATTAAATAAAATAAATAATGCGTAATAAAGATAATAATAATTTTTGGATAGTTTATGCTGATTTGATGGCTGGATTGTTGTTTGTATTTATTTTAGTTCTTAGTGCTATTGTTTTAAAATATATTTTTACACAAAATGAGCTAAAAAATGAACAAAAACATTTAGATGAATCAAAAGCTTTAATAATTAGTAAAGATGAGCTTTTGAGTTCTTTAAATGAAGAGCTTGAAAAACTCAATATTTCATTAAACGATGAGCTAAATAAAAATAAAGATGCAAATGATTATATTAAAAAATTGCTTCTTAATTTAGATGAAAATGCAAAAAACAAGGAAGAATTATTAAGCAATATTGACAAAAAAGACGCACAGATTTTAATACTACTTAAAAATCTTGAAGATACTGAAATAACAATAAAAAACAAAGATGATAAAATAGACGAATTAGCAAAACAATTAAGTGGGTTTAAGCTTGAATATGAAAAACTTAAAAATAATAAAACAAAATTAATTCAAGCTTTACAAAATAAATTATCAAATGATATTTTAATCAATCTTAATTCAGGCAGTATTAGCTTAAATGCTAGTATTTTGTTTGATAGTGCGGAGTATTTGATTAAAGATAGTGCAAAAGAAGAGCTTAAAAAAACTCTAATTAAGTATTTTGATGCCTTGCTTAGCTCACCTGAAATTCTAGCTAATATTGATAGTATAGTGATTGAAGGACATACTGATAGTGTTGGTGGATTTACTTATAATCTTGAGTTATCTCAAAAAAGAGCTTTGGAGATTATGAAATTTATTAATTCGTTTTATAATGATAAAAGATTAGAAAAACTACTTGTAGCAGTTGGCAAAAGCTATAATGATTTAAAATTTAAAGATGGCGTTGAAGATAAACAAGCAAGCAGAAGAATAGAAATAAAATTACAATTTTCAAATGAACAAGCAATCAAGGAATTTGAAAGCGTAATTTCAAAGGATTTAAGTGAAAATAGCAATAATTAGACTTAGTGCAATGGGCGATATTTTTCATATGCTATGGCATATTAATTATATAAGAGCTGCATATCCTAAAGCTAGGATTGATTTTTTTGTAGATTCTAGGTTTTATTTTTTACTTGATGGACTTATTTGGTTTGATAATATTTATTCATTACCACTCAAAAAACACCCAATAAAAGCATTAAAAGAGATAAAACATTTAAAAAAATCATATGATATTAGTATTGATTATCAAGGAAGAATAAAATCAGGTTTTTTAGCAAATTATTTGAGTGCAAATTCTTATGGATATTCTAAAAATGGCTTAAGAGAAAAATTAGCTTATTATTTTTATAAAAACCATTGTAATTGTGATTATTTAGAAAATGTGTATAAAAGAAGCCTTGAATTAACTCGCTTTGCTTTAAAAGAATTTAAAAATGATGAGTTAGTAACTAGCGATGTGTTAATTTATGATGAGATAAAAACTCAAAATATTATGAATAAAATAAAGCCTTTAGTAGAAGACGAATTTATATTATTACATAATGGCTCAAGCAAGATAAATAAAATGCTCCCTTTAGAAAAATTGATTGATATTTGTAAAAATTGTGATTATAAAATATTGCTTAGTTGGGGTTCTCAAATAGAACTTGATAGAGCAAATGAGATTGCAAAAGAATGTAAAAATGCTAAAGTCTTGCCTAAAATTTCATTAAATGAATTAGTGTTTTTAAGCAAATTAGCAAAATTAATTATAGGAAATGATAGCGGGACTACTCATATTGCTGTGGTTTTAAATCGTCCTAATATAACTTTTTTAAACGAATGTGATAAAAAACCTGCAAAAAGATTAATAAGTCCATCTAATTTACAACATTATTTTTATAAATTTAGCGATGTAAATAAAGAAAAAGTTTTAGATATTATTAGTAGGGTTTTTAGCAAATGAGAGATTATTTATATATTTTTATTTTTTATTTTTTTAATTTTTTACTGAAATTAATTCCCAATAAGATTTTAAAATTCTTTGCTAATTTAATTGGTAGCCTAGCATTTAGAATTAATAAAAAACATAAAAATATAATCTTAAAAAACTTAGAGCATTTTTGCAAACTCACACAAGCTCCAAAAAGTATAGAAATTACCAAACAAGTTTATAAAAAATTTGCTTTTTATATATTATCAATGGTAAAAAATCAAAATATAAGCCAAGAAAAATTATTAAAACAAATAAAATTATTCAAAAACGAAGAATATTTACAAGATTTATTAAGTGCTAATGCAAAAATAGTTTTTACAACAGCACATTATGGATATTGGGAGATTTTGCCATCTGCTGTTGCTATTAAGTATAATTGTAAAATTAATATAATTGGAAGAGCCTTAGAGAGTGCAAAAATTAATGCCATACTTACTAAATATAGAGAAAATTTCGGAGTAAAACTAATAGAAAAAACAAATGCTTTAAGACCTATGATTAAGGCTTTAAACAATAATGAATTAGTAGGAATTGTAAGCGATCAAGACGCACATATTAAAGAAAGTAGCGAGTTTATTTTATATGGTAGAAAAGTTACTCAAAGCAATGCAGCAAGTCTTATAGCTAAAAGGTGTGATGCTTATTTATTGCCTGTTTATATTTATGAAATTAGCGATGGTTATTGTATAGAGTTTTTTAAGCCATTAAAGGCTAGTGAAAAAACAATAGAAGAACTTAGCTTTTATCAATTAGAATGCACGAAAAAAATGTGGGAAAAAAATCCTAGCGAGTATTTTTGGTTTCACAAAAGATTTAAGACATTTTATGAGGATGAGTATTGAAAGTTTTTATATATTTACCTAATTGGCTAGGCGATGCTATTATGGCTGCTGGTGCTATTAATGCTTTAATTAAAAAATATCCTAATGCAAAAATTACTTTTTATGGAAGTTTTGTAGCTTGTGAGCTTTATAAGGATTTAGGTGAAGTTGTAGTAGAGATAAAAAAACAAAGATTAAAACAAATTAAAGCTTTAAAAGAAGAATTTGATTTAGGAATTTCATTTAAAGCAAGTTTGTCATCTAAGTTTTTGTTATTTATATTAAATGCTAAGAAAAAATTTTATTTTAAAGCAAACAAAAGTGATAATACTCATCAAGTTTTAAAATATTTTAATCTAATAAAGCCACTTGGATTAGACGAGCAATTAAACACAGCTTTACCTTTTAAAAAGCTTAAAACAAGAAAACTAATAGGAATAGCAGCTGGTGCTAATTATGGTGCTGCTAAATGCTATGAGCCTAGTTATTTTGCAAAAATTGCTAGCACTTTTAAAGAGCATAAAATAATACTTTTTGGGACTAAAAATGAAGCTGGAATTTGTAATTTTATTGAAGATGAGCTTAAAAAATACGATATAAAAGCCATTAATTTGTGCGGCAGAACTAATATTAAAAGATTGGCTTTAGCAGTTTCTAGCCTTGATTATTTATTGGCAAATGATAGTGGAATTATGCATTTAGGTGCTAGTTTTAATATAAAAGTTCTAGCATTTTTCGGACCTACGAATACAAAACAAACATATCCTTTTTGTAATAATGGTAAGTTATTTTCATTGTTTTTGCCTTGTTCTCCTTGTGCTAAAAAAGTATGCCCTTTAAAGCACCACAATTGTATGAAACAAATGACACCTGAATTTGTATTAGAACAAATGAGATAAATCAAGTCTTTTTATTTCTTTAAAGAGTAAAATACTCCTAAAATTATTCAAAGGAGATTTTATGAAATTTAATGTAATTTATGAAGTAAAAGAATGGCAAGGTAATTCAAGTGAGTTAAAAATAACTCCAATTTATGATGATGAAGCAAACAAAGAAATCCAAATTATTTTACCAAAAGGTAAAATTATGCAAGAGCATAAAGCTCCAGGAGTGATTGTAGTTCAAGTTTTAAAAGGGGATATTGAGTTTATAATTGATAATAAAAGTATAAATCTAAAAGATTTGATGAGTATAAAAGTAGCTGCTAATATTAATCATAGTTTAATTGCTAATGAAGATAGTATAATTAGACTAAGTCTTGCAAAAAATGATAATTTTAGTAGGGTAAAAAGCGTTCAAATTGATTAATACTTTAGAGGTTTTTCAACCTCTAAATAATTAGCAAGAATATGTAGTTTTAAATTCGTATGCAGTTGGGCGTTGTTCTACTGGCCAAACTTGATTTTTAAACTTCATATGTTGATAATCTTGTATACAAACATCAGTAAATGCAGGTTTTAAATAAGCATTATCACGGATTAAACTCTCTAAAGCACCCCTTAGAGTATGTGGTAATTGCTCTATTCCTTTTTCTCTAATTTCATCAAGGCTTAATTTAAATAAATTTTCATCCATAGGTCCAGCTGCAGTAAGCTCATTTTTAATTCCATCAAGTCCTGCTAAAAGCATAGATGAAAATGCCAAATACACATTACTAGAACTATCAGGAAAACGCATTTCAACTCTAGCACTTTTTTCGTTAATTCCATAAGGCACTCTACAACTAGCCGAACGATTTTGACAAGAGTAAGTTAGAATTGATGGAGCTTCAAACCCTGGTATTAATCTTTTATAAGAATTAGTAGTTGGATTTGTAAATGCTGTTACACTTCTTGCGTGTCTTAAAACCCCACCTATATAATGAATTGCAGTCTTGCTAAGTCCTGCATAGCCACTTTTATCATAGAATAAGTTTTTGCCATTTTTAAATAAGCTCATATGAACGTGCATTCCGCTACCATTATCAAGATGAAGTGGTTTTGGCATAAATGTAGCAGTTTTACCATTTAGATGAGCTACCATTTTTACTACATATTTATATATTTGAACATTATCGGCAGCTTCTACTAAAGTATTAAACTTAACCCCGATTTCTCCTTGACCTTGTGCGTTTTCGTGGTGATGAACAAAGCATTCAATACCAACACGCTCTAAAACTTGAACCATTTCAGCTCTTAAATCTTGCATACTATCAACAGGAGGAACTGGAGTATAACCACCTTTTCTTCTTGGGCGATGACCGGTGTTATAAGCGTCTTCATAATGCTTACCATCATTCCATTCACCTTCTTCTGTGTCTATTTGATACATAGCATAATTCATTGTATCTACGATTTTAATATCATCAAAGATGAAAAATTCATTTTCAGCACCAAAATACGCAGTATCAGCAATATCACTACTTTCTAGCATTTTAAGAGTTCTTTTTGCTATTGTTCTTGGGCATTTTTCATAAAAATCATTTTTATAAACATCAAAAATATCACAGATTACAATAACGGTATTGTCGCTTGTAAATGGGTCAATAAAAGTTGTTGTAACATCAGGGATTAATATCATATCACTTTTTTCAATTGGTTGCCAGCCTTTATATGAGCTTGCATCAAAAGGAATTCCATTAGTAAGTGTATCTTTTGTTACACTTTTCATAGTGTATGTATGATGATTCCAAGTGCCATCAAGAGAAGTAAATCTAAAATCTACAAACTTTATTTCATTGCTTATGCAAAAATCAAAGAATTCGGTAACATTATTTACAAATTTAGCCATTTTTTTAACCTTAAGTTAGATTTGATTAGCTATGATTTTAGCTAATATTTTTTAATTAAGTATTATTTTAAGGAAGAAAAATAATGACGCAAGAAGAATTAGATGCTTTAATGGCTGGTGGGCTTGATGATTTTGAAGATGAAATTGTTAATGATATAAAAGAAGAAGTTGTAGAGCCTAGTGAAGCAATTGAAGATTTAGAAGATGAAGAATTGAGTTTAGAAGAAGAATATAAATCATATAGACCAGATTCAAGGAAATCTTGGCCACCACCGCCACCAACAGAAGATCATAAGGTTGTAAATCAATTAGATGATGTAACTCGTGATAGTGAAGTTAAAGCTACTGAATTACTTGAAAAAATTGAAACAATGATGGATTATTTTGCAACTGCTGAAAAGATTATAAAAACCTTTAAAAAATCAGTTCAAAATCAAGTTGAGTTATTTACAACTTTAAATGAGAAATTTCCTAATGTTAATAAATTTAGTGAATGTTTAGCTGAATGCAAAGAACAATTAGCAAAAATTGATGAAGCATTAGATAATTTAGCAATGGGACAAGATGAAGCTATGATGGCAATGGATGCTATGCAATATCAAGATATTCATAGACAAAAGATTGAGCGTGTAATTAATGTAATGAGAGCATTATCTAAGTATATGAATAGCTTGTTTGAAGGTAGAATTGATGATGAAAAAAGAGTTAGTAGTGCTGTTCATATTGAAGGAGATAGCACAGCTGATTTGGTTACAAATGATGATATTGAAGCATTAATTGCGTCATTAGGTAAAAAATAATGCTAACTCCACAAATAATTGCTCCAGCAGGTAATTTAAAAAAATTAAAAATTGCTGTAAATTATGGTGCCGATGCTGTTTATGCAGGACTTTCATCGTTTTCTTTACGCTCTCGTGCTGCTAAAGAATTTGATGAAACTAGCTTTGCAGAAGGTATAAAATATGCTCATAGCAAAGGTGTGCAAGTTTATGCAACGGTTAATGGTTTTCATGTGAGTGCTCAACTAGAAGGTCTTAAAAGACATTTAGCCTTACTTGCCGAGCTAAAACCTGATGCTTTAATAATCGCTAGTATAGGTGCTATGAGATTAGCAAAAGAAATAGCTCCTAATATTCCTATCCATGTTAGCACTCAAGCAAATATTTTAAATTATGAAGATGCTTTAGTTTATAAGGATTTAGGTGCAAAAAGAGTTGTAATTGCTAGAGAATTAGGCTTAAAAGATGCTTGTGATATAGCAAAAAATGCAGATATTGAAATAGAAGCATTTGTGCATGGCTCAATGTGCTTTGCTTATAGTGGAAGGTGTTTAATATCAGCAGTTCAGAGTGGAAGACGCTCAAATCTTGGTGCATGTGCTAATGATTGTAGATTTCCTTATGAATTATATGCGAAAAATCCAGAAAATAATGCTTTATTTAGAATAGTAGAAGATGATTTAGGAACACATATTTTTAATTCTAAAGATTTAAAACTTGCTAATTATATAGACAAAATTATGGAAAAAAATGCCATAAATGCTTTTAAAATAGAAGGAAGAACTAAGAGTGAATATTATGTAGCTTGTGCAACTAGAACTTACAAACAAGCTGTAATTGATACTTTAAACAATCAATTTGATGCAAAAAAATATGATGATGAGTTAAATACTTTAAAATCTCGTGGATTTACTGATGGGTATTTAATGGCTAGACCTTATGAAAAAGATGATACTCAAAATCACGAAACTTCAATAATGCAAGGCACAATGCAAGTGCATGGGTTTAGCGAAAATGGTAAAAGCATAGCTAGTAAGGGAATTATTAAAAAAGATTATGAATACGAAATATTTGCTCCATTAAATGCAAGTATTGAATTAGTAAATAATGAAATAGGCGAAATTTATAAGCGTGATGATAAATATTTTTGCAAATTTAAAAAGCTTATAAATGAGAATAACAAAGAATTTGGCGAATTACATAGTGGCAATATAAATGAGATTTTAAGCCCATCTTTATTGCCAGAATTTAGCTTTTTAAGAGCATAGGAGTTTTTATGCAAACATATCTTGAACTTAGTGAATTTTGCAAATTAGTTCATTTGAATGAAGAAGTTGTAATGGCTATGATTAAAAGTGGTTCATTAAAACACAAATATGAAAATGAAAAGCTTTTAATAGAAGCAAATGCAGGGACTTTTGCAATCGTTCCTGTAAAAGATAAAAATATAGAAGTTCAAGATATTGCAAATACCCCTGCAGGTAATTTTATAGAAAAGACAATAGGAACTATTCTTAATCTTCACGAGAAAGTCTTAGATGCAAAGGATGAGACTTTAGAAGTTTTAAGGGGCGAAAATGCCTTTTTAAAAGAAGCACTTTATTCTATGCAAGAGCTTTATGATGAAGATAGAAAAATAATAGATACTCTAAATAAAGAATTAGAATTAGCTAGAGAAGAAATTGAATATCTTAAACGCAAATATAAACTGATGTGGAATAAAGCTGTAGAAAATTATCAAAAAGATATTAAAGAATAAAAATGAGAAAATTCTTATTATTTGTATTTATTAGCGTGTTTTGTTTTGCTAATCAAGGTTTAGAGTATTATAAAAATAAAGAATACGAAAAAGCTGCTAAAATTTGGGAAAAAGAATGTGCTAAAGATAATTTTAAGTCTTGCAGTTTTTTAGGTTATATTTATAGTCAAGAAAAATATGTAAAGCAAGATTATTCAAAAGTAATTAAATTATTTAAAAAAGCTTGTGATGCAAATGAGTTTGGTGCTTGTTTTGGTTTAGGCTGGATATATAAAAATGGAAAAAGTATAAAACAAGATGACAAAAAAGCAAATAACTTATATGAAAAAGCTTGTAATGCAGATGTTTTTGAAGCGTGTTATAATTTAGGTAATTCTTATTATATTGGACAAGGTGTAAAGCAAGATTATAGTAAATCAATCAAGTTGTATGAAAAAGCTTGCGATGGAGAAGTTTTTAATGCTTGTTATAATGCTGGCGTTTCGTATAGCGAAGGAAAAGGCGTAAAACAAGATTACAATAAAGCAATTAAATTATATGAAAAAGCTTGTGATGGAGAATATCCTATGGCTTGCAATAATTTAGCTCTTGCTTATTTTAATGGTGAAGGTGTAAAAGAAGACTATAATAAAGCGCTTAAATTAAGTAAAAAAGCTTGTGATTTAGGCGAGCAGATGGGTTGCTATAATTACGACATACTTAATCAAATAAAGTATTAGAATTTAAATCATTCATTATAGATTTAAATTCCACATAATAATTTGCGTAAAATATACTTTTTTTTATTACAATCAATAATATTACAAAAAGGAGAAATTATGAAAGTTTTATTAATTAAAGATGTAAAAGGCTTAGGTAAAGCCGGAGAAGTTAAGGAAGTAAAAGATGGTTATGGTCAAAATTTCTTAATTGGTAAAGGTTTTGCAAAAGTTGCTAGCACAGAAGTGCTTAGAAAACACGCAAGTGATTTAAAGAAAAAAGAAGAGCAAGACAGATATGAGCTTGAATTAATGAATAAATTAAAAGATAGTTTAGCTGATAAAAAAGTTATTATTAAAAAACAATTAGGTGCTAATGGAGCATTATTTGGTGGAGTTACAAAAGATGAAATTTCACACGCTATTAAAGAGCAATTCAACCTTGAACTTGATAAAAAAAGCATTCAAGATTATGCTATTAAAGCAGAAGGTGAGTATAAAGTGAGTGCAAAATTAGGTCATGGCATTGTTGCTGAATTTGTAGTAGTGGTAAAAGGTGCTTAATGTTTCACGCTACTACGATTTTAGCTTATAAAGGAAAAGATGCTTCAGTAATTGGTGGTGACGGGCAAGTTACTTTTGGAAATACGGTTTTAAAGGGTAATGCAGTAAAACTTAGAAAGCTTTATGAAGGAAAAGTATTAGCAGGTTTTGCAGGAAGCACTGCTGATGCTTTTACTTTATTTGATATGTTTGAAAAAATGCTTGAGAGTAAAAAAGGAGATTTAGAAAGAGCTGTTATTGAGTTTTCAAAAGAGTGGAGAAAAGATAAATACTTAAGAAAACTTGAAGCTATGATGATAGTTTTAAACAGAAAACAAATCTTTTTATTAAGCGGGACAGGCGATGTAGTTGTGCCACAAGATGAGTGCATTTGTGCTATTGGAAGTGGTGGAGCATACGCACTTAGTGCTGCAAGAGCATTGCATAATCATGCAAATTTAGATGAATTAACTTTAGTTAAAGAAAGTCTTAAAATTGCAGGAGAGATTTGTATTTATACAAACACAAATATAACTACTTATGAATTAAGGGATTAAGAATGCAGATGTTACCTAAAGAAATTGTTGAATTTTTAGATGAATATGTAATAGGTCAAGAAAAAGCTAAAAAGGTAATTGCTATTGCTTTAAGAAATAGATATAGAAGATTAAAGCTTGAAGAAAGTATGCAAGATGATGTTGTTCCTAAAAATATTTTAATGATAGGAAGCACAGGTGTTGGTAAAACAGAAATTGCAAGAAGAATTGCTAAATTAATGGGCTTGCCTTTTATTAAAGTAGAAGCTAGTAAATATACTGAAGTTGGTTTTGTTGGTCGTGATGTAGAAAGTATGGTAAGAGATTTAGCTAATGCAGCTTTAACTTTAGTAAAAAATGAACATTTAGAAAAAAACAAATCAAGATTAGCTGAACTAATAGAAAATAAAATTTTAGAAAAATTATTACCGCCATTACCAAAAGGTGTTAGTGAAGAAAAACAAGCAGAGTATGAAACTAGCTTAGAAAAGATGAAAGAGCGTCTAAGAAATAAAGAATTTGAAGATAAGGTTATAGAAATTTATGTAACCCAACGCTCACTTGAGACAAATCCAAATCTACCACCAGAACTTGCAAGTATGCAAGAGATGGTAAAAGTAATTGGTATTGCTGATAAAAAAGTGAAAAAAGAGTTAAAAATTAAAGACGCTAGAAAAGTTTTAGAAACTGAATTAACAGATAGTGTTTTAGATAATGAAAGCATTAAAGATGAAGCCTTAAAAAGAGTTCAAAATGAAGGAATAATCTTTATTGACGAGATAGATAAAGTTGCGGTAAGCTCGGGTAATTCAAGTAGACAAGACCCTAGCAAAGAAGGTGTTCAAAGAGATTTGTTACCTATCGTAGAAGGTAGTGTAGTAAATACTAAATTAGGTAATGTAAAAACTGATCATATATTATTTATTGCAGCAGGTGCATTTCATTTAAGTAAGCCAAGTGATTTAATCCCTGAATTACAAGGTAGATTTCCACTAAGAGTTGAGCTTGATAGCTTGGGTGCTGATGAATTGTATGAGATTTTAACAAGACCTAAAAACTCACTTTTAAAACAATATAAAGCCCTTTTAGAAACTGAAGGAGTTAATTTAGTGTTTGAAGATGATGCTATTAAAAAAATTGCAAAAATAGCAGCACAAGCAAATGAAAGTATGGAAGATATAGGTGCTAGACGCTTACATACTGTTATTGAAAAATTAGTAGAAGATATTTCTTATGAGTGTGATAAATACAAAGATAAAGATTGTGTAATAGATACAAAATTAGTTGATGATAAATTAGGCTCTATTATAGAAAATCAAGATATAGCAAGATATATTTTATGAAAAGCGGTTTTGTAAGTGTAATCGGCAGAACAAATGCCGGTAAAAGCACAATGATTAATTCTTTACTAGGCGAAAATATTTGCCTAGTATCACATAAAGAAAATGCCACAAGAAGAAAAATGAATGTGGTAATAATGCACGATGAAAATCAAATAATATTAATAGATACTCCAGGCCTACACGAAAGCAATAAGAATTTCAATCAACTATTAATAGAAGCTGCTAAAAAGAGCTTAGATGAGTGTGATTTGATTGTATTCGTTATGAGTATTTTTGATAGTTTAGATGAATATAAAAAATTTTTAGATTTAAAGCCAAAGGTTGAGCATATTGTAGTTATAAACAAAGTTGATTTGGTTGAACCTAAAAAATTATTGGATAAATTAGAAGAATTTAATAAATTAGATATTGTTCCTAATATCATTCCTTATTCATCAAAAAATAAATTCTATAAAAATAAATTATTAGATGAGATGGTAAAGTATTTACCAGAACACCCATATTTTTTTGACCCAGAATTTAGCACTGATAAAACAACTAAAGATGTTATTAAAGAATTAATAATAGAAAGCATTTATCAAAATCTTAGTGATGAATTGCCATATTGTTGTGAAGTGTTAATTAATAAAATTATAGAAAAAGATAATTTTTTAACTATTTATGCCGATATTATTACAGATTCAGAAAATCATAAAGCAATGCTAATCGGTCGAAATGCTAATACAATTAAGCGTATTGGAATAGTCGCTAGGAAAAGAATTGCTGAAGTTTTTTTATTAAAAATTAACTTAAAGTTGGTTGCAAAAGTTCAAAAAAAATGGTACGATAATGAGAACTTTTTAAAAAAAGTAGGCTTAAAACAATAAAAAATAAAAGGTATTTAAATGGCGAAAACAGCGAAAAAAAGAGAATTGGTCGCTTTTGATTCAAGTACAAAAAAACTCTATAAACTTGCTGATAATGTCCTTAGTGAAATTACCGTTAAGGAAAAAAGCAATTCTGCTTACAATATTACCTATATGCCAGGTGAAAATGTAAAGTATGCTTCTGTTGAGGTTCCAAACGATACAGATGAGGATGAAATCAGTATAATTACAAACAAAACTTATGAAGTGTTAGAATTAGATATAGACAAGGATTATAAGATATCTTATAGTATTTCTAATGCTAGTATGGGAATTAATACAGTATATAATGTATTTGTAGTAGAAAATGAAAAAATTGAAACAGAATTTAAAGATGTAGCTAATAAGCTTCAGTATATTGATTATATAGATATTGAACCATTGATGTATCAAAATTATTATACAAGCAAACTTATAGAAAGTGATGGAGTTCAAGTATTTATATATTTTCATAAAACATATACAACACTTACCGTGTATAAAGATGGAGAATTAATAAACTATAAGATTATTAATAAACTTAGCATAGATATGTTGCATGGTAGTTTTTCTCATGATTTAGGAGAGAGAATTCCTGAACATATGTTTTTAAATGAATTATCAAAATATGGTTTTGACCATGTAGATGATGCAAAAAGAGTTTCACTTAATAAGGTTTTAAGCGAGTCTTTTAAATTCTTAATTAATAATTTATCTTTAATATTAAGAGGTGCTCAATTAGATAATGTTACTATTACAAAAGTATTTGTAGGAACTGATATTGGGTTAAGTCAAAATTTCTTAAAAAAAGTTGAAGTATTGTTTTCTTGCTTTAGGTGTCTTGATGATGATATTATACTTGAAACTATGCTTAATAATAAAGTTGAAATTGGAATTAATAGTCTTGAGGTAGCAGAATTTATTAATATCCATAAAATTAAATATGATTTATTTAAAAATATTAGAAATTTTACCGTTGAGGTTAATACACCTTCTGAATTTACAACTACTCCTGAAAAAGAAGGCGGAGAATTAAGGATTAATCCATTTGTTTTATTAAGCTTGTTAAGAGCTAATGAACAATTAAAAATGCCAAATGATGTATTTAACATATCTACATTCTTAAGACCACCACCTTTTGCAAAGAGATATTCTGGGAAGTTAATTTTATCAATTTTGGCTGTTATTGTATTGGCTAGTATTTATCCTATATATAATTACATAAATGGTAAATTTATTGAAGTAGAAGAAAGAGATACTAGTGAAAAAATTCCTGCTAAACAAACAGAATATACAAGAATTGATAATGAAATTAAAAACCTTGAAAGTAGATTATCTAGTTTATCAGCTGAAGTAAATGAAGCTAGAAGAACTTTAGAATTTAGATATACACTTTTAGATAATATTTATGATAAAAAAGTTAATTATTTATCAAAAGCTAGTGCAGCTACAAAAATGGCTAGTATCTTAAATCAAAGCAATATTAAAGTAACAAGTATGTCTTTTGATAATGATATTATAAATGTTAATTTAAAAGGAACTTCAACAGGTATAACTTCATTCTTAAAAGAAATAGGTGCTGATGATACTTATAGTATTGAATCAAGAGATGTATTGATTAAGATATTAAATCTTGATGATAAAGATAAAGAGCATGAAAGTAATATTGTAATAAAGGTTTTAAGATGAAACAAGGTAGTATTTTTGATAAAATAGATAATTATTACGAAAAGCAGCCTAATACTAATATATTCTATATGAGTATATTTATGTGTGTATTTTTATTTGGTTATTTAATCTATGATTATACATATGAGAGTTCAGAGCAGTATGTGGCAGAACAAACAGAATTGTTAAATAAAGCTAAAGAAGAGTTAAGAAGACTTGATGATTTTATTGAAAGAGAAAAGCAAAACTCAAGAATACAAAAATTAACACAAGATATCATTAGCGAAGAAAAAGCAAGAAAAGAAATCAGTGATGAGAATATGTATTTTGATGATAAATTAAAAGAAGCGTCAAAATTATTATATAATCAAAAAAATTGGTCTGAGTTTATGGCTAAAATTAATGAATTATCTAAAAAATATCAAGTAGTTTTAGGTGATGTAAGAAGTAGTGTAAATGATTTGGTAAGTCAAAAAGTAGAAGAAGTTTTTAATGTTCAATTTTCTTTAACTGGTAAATTCCAAAATATTTTACATTTTGTAAATAGCTTAGAAAAATCAATTGATGTTGTAGATGTAAATATGCTTAAACTATACAAAATTGAGCCTACAGATAATCCTAATAAGGATAATAATGGTGGCGAAAATAACAAAGTTTATACAAATGACATTCAAGCTGATGTTAAAATCTCAATATGGGGGATTAAATATTAATGAAAAAAGTATTATGTATATTAGTTTGTATTCAAGCAATTTTTGCTATGACAAGAACAGAACTTGACAATAAATTTAATGAATTAGTTCAAGTTAGAAATACAATAGACTATCTTGAAATTACAAAAATAAATGATCCTTTTTATAAGGACAAAATCAAATCAGACGAGGTTATAACTTTTACTTTATATGCTATTGTAGATAAAAGAGTGAAAATCAATCAAAAATGGTATGGTTTAAACGAAATAATTACTGCAGGTTATAGGGTAGTTAGTATTAATAATGAAAGAGTTGGTCTTTCAAATTCAATTAATTATGTAGAACTTAATTTAAAGGATAATCAGAATGTTCAAATCAGTGTTAAATAAAACTATTATATCTTTAAGTGCAGCGCTAATGCTATCTAGCTCATTAAGTGCAGCAGATTGCTCAAAAAGAGCTTTTGATATTAAAGTAAATAAAGAAGATACTTCAGCTTACGAAATAATTAATCAATTATCAAAAGTATGTGATTTTAGTGTAGTTTATAAAGATTCATATTCAAAAGGAATATTGAGTACTAGACAAGATGGAATAAGCATTAAAAATATGCATATTAATGGCATTTTTGATTTGCTTATTGCTGAACAAGGTTTAGATTATGATTTTTCAAATAATATCTTAAAAATTCAAGGTTTAAATACTAAAACATTTAAATTAGATTATATTACTTCAGTTCGTAAGGGTAGTGCTATTACTAAGGCAAATGTTGAATCTCAAGCAAGCAGCAGCGATAGCAGTAGCTCAAGTTCAAGTTCAGGTTCAAGTTCAGATAGTGATAATATGATTGAAACTAAAGAAGAATTTGATTTTTGGAAAAACATAGGCAAAGAGATTTCAGAAATAGTTCAAAATTCAGGTCAAAATATTCCTATTACCCCTCCTACAATCAATGCTAATGCAGGTTTAATCACAGTTACTTCAAGTAATGAAATTTTAGATAGGATTGAAACTTATTTAAATCAAGTTCAAGAATCACTTAAAAAACAAGTAGTAATTGATGTTTCAATTATTGAAGTAAGCCTTAATAAATCTCATAAAACAGGTATAGATTGGACACAATTTAATTTAGGATTTGATACTACTGGAGCATCTCTTACAAATCTTATTGGAAACACTGCTAATGGCACTATTATTTTAGCTGATAAAAAAAATACTTCTAATGTATTTTGGGGTAAAACCGATAAAGGTAGATGGCACGGAGATGAAAATATAGCTATTAATATGGGTATTAACCTAACAGGTATGATAAATTTTCTTAAAGAAAGTGGAGATGTTAAAGTTGTTTCAAGTCCTAAAATCGCAACTTTAAATAACCAACAAGCATTAATCACGGTTGGTGATACATATAATTATAAATTAAAAGGAAGTAGCACAACTACAGATAGTGGTAGCACGGGTGATGCTGATGAAGAAAAATCAATTTTCGTAGGTATTTTATTAAATATCTTACCTGAAATATCAGATGATAATAAAATTATGCTAAGAATTAATCCAAGCATTAGTGAGCTAATAAATATTGAAGATAAAAAAGTTAAAGATGGCTATAGGGTTGTTGCTCCAGATACAAAACAAAAGAAATTATCAACAGTTGTTCAAGTAAGAGATGGAGAGACTATTGTTTTAGGTGGTCTTATTACTGATTCTGAATTATTTAGTAAAAATGGAATTCCGGTATTACAAGATATTCCTTTATTAGGAAAATTATTTGGTTCTAAACAAAAATCAAAAGAAAAAACAGAATTAGTGTTTGTTATCACTCCGCATGTTGTTGATTTTACTAAAGATAAAGAAGAAGTAAGAAAATCTTTAGAAGATTTAGGATACTCTTTAGCACTAGATTATAAAGAAGATTTAAAACCTACTGCTACTAAAAACTTATTTAAAGAAAAAGCAGAAGAATTTGATTCAATAAATAATGTTGAATAAGGGTTGCTATTGAATAAATATACATTAGCTAAAGAATTATTTATAGACAATTTAGAAAGCCTTAGATTTATCAATCTTGATAAATCTAAGATTGCTTATCATAAGATTATAACTTCATTAGAAAAGCCTTTAAAATTAGTATTGTTTTATGGTAAGCCAGGTTGTGGTAAGACTTTTTTATTAAATAAAATAGAAAAAGATTTAAAAGAAAAAAATAAAAAGATTATATTATTAGAACAGCCATTTTATTCAGAATCAGGATTTTACACAGAGTTGCATAGAAAAATTTTTAATGAATATGTAGAGATTGAAAAATACGAAGATTTTTTAAGAATTTTTAAGGATAAAGTTACTCAAACTCCCGAAGAATTAAAATACGATGGATATATGGTAATGCTTGATGAAGCTCAAATGTATCCTAATATATTAATAGAAAAAATTAGACTATTATCAGATACTAGAATGTTTAAATTCTTATTTACAGTTCATAAGACAATTGCTGATGAGGATATTTTAGCTCAAGAGCATTTTACTACTAGAATTTGGGAAAGTATTGAACTTAGTGAATCTAGTGAAGATGAAATTAAAACTTATATTAATAAGAAATTAGAAACTTTAAAGAATGGTTTGGATAAAGGATTTTTTAGTAATAAAAATTATAAGTTTATATATAGCGTTACTAAAGGAAACTTAAGAACTGTTAATATGTTATTGTATAAAGCATTTGAAATATATGAATTTTATGAGCAAGAAAGATTTAGTGAGTTTAGTAATCCAAAAATCAATGAAAAAGTATTAGAAATGGCTGCTCTTGATAAAGGTTTATTAAATGCTTAATTTACATGAAGTTATAGAATTAGAAAATAAATGGAAAATTTATTCAAGTAAGAAAAAAAAGAAAAAGTATATCTTTTTATACATATTAGCTTTTATTATATTTGTTATTTTTATATCTGCTTTAATATATTTTGCATACTCAAAAGGTGCTAGCGAATTAGAAACTAATGTAAAAAAAAGTAATAATGAAGTTAAAAAGATTATAAATGATACTAAGGTTAAATTAGAAAAAGAAAAAATATTAGATAATAAAAATATTATCAATAAACCAGTAGAAGTAATTAGTAATAAGCCAGATAATGATAAGAAATTAGTAGATATGCCTAAACAAGAAGAAGTTAATACTACTACTTTATCAGATACTACAAATAATGAAACTATATCATTAAGCATTATGAATATAGATGTTAAAAACTCATCTTTTAAATCAAATACAAGTGAAACAAAATCAAGTAATATTAAAAATAATAACATTATTAAAAATATACCTAAAAATATAGAAACTAACACAATAGTTATTACTGATTTAAATTCTACAGCTACACCTAAGGTAGAAAGCAAAAAAGAATTAGATGATTTAGAATATTTGAAATTAAAATTTTCTGAAACTAATAGTATATATTTTGCTTTAGATATAGCTGATGTGTATTATTCTAAAGGCGATTTTAAAAACGCTAGAGAATGGGCATTGACTGCAAATAAATTAGATGTTAAAAATGATAAATCTTGGGTTATGTTTGCAAAAGCAAGTTATAAATTAGGTTTAAAAGAGCAAGCTATTAATTCTTTAACTAATTATTTAAATTCTAATAGCTCAACTCGTGTTAAACAAACTTTAGACTTAATTAAAGAAGGTAAATTATGAGAAAAATTATTTTTTTATTAATAGCTTTAAATTGTTTTGCTATTAGTTTAGCAGATATTAATAAAGCTATTGAAAATCAAGAATATTCAAAAGTATGCAATAATTTAGTATATGATTTAGCTGTAAAAAATCAAGATGATGGATTGATGAATTTGTATGGTATTGCATGTTTAAGAACAGATTATATAAACAAACTATCAGCTGTTATTATTGCACTTAGAAATTCAAAAGAAGCAAGAGCTAATGCTGTTTATTATTCAACTATTTTATATAAGAAAAAATTATTGCATTCAGCACTAGTTGATAACCTTGATATAAGCTCTATTAAGCTACCTAAGTGTGATTATATTTTATCTGATATTTACGATGATTATATATTAGGTAATTATATAAAGGAAAATGATAAATATATTTTTAGATATAATGATAAAATCTATGAAATGAGTTTGAGATTTGATAAACCATTTACTAAGATGGTTTTAACTATTTTAAATTCAAACAATCAAATATTAGAAGTGAAAGAGTACTGGTAATGGAATTTGTAGATCGTTTAGGAGTTTTAGTATATAGAAGAAAAATGGAATTAAAAGACACTATTATGTCTTTTGAAAATCCACAAGATAAGTTAAATTATTTAAAAAGCGTTTTAGATGAAAGCACATTAGAATCTTTATTGATTGACCTTTATAAGACTAATGGTATTACTTTAGATGATATTGCATTACATTTTGAAATAGGTAATAAAGAATTTTTAGAAAAAATTGCACAAAAATTAAGATTTGAATATATAGATTTAGATTCAGTTGATATTAATTATAAAATTTCTGAAAAAATTCAGTATTCAGTTTTATCAAACTATGGATTTTTACCTTTTAAAGAAGATGAAATTAATTTATATGTAGCATATAAAGAACCATTTAATTTAGAAACTCAAGATAAAGTTCAACATTTATTTAGTAGAAAACTTGTTAAAAACTATGTCGCACATCCATCTCAAATTGATAGATATTTAAGTAAAATTCAATTAAATGAAAGTATAAAAGATATTATCAATGATATTAGAAAAGAGTTAAGCTCTGATCCTACAATGACTGGTGGAGAGCAAGATAGCTCTGGAATTTTAAAATTAATTGAAGTTATCCTTAGAACTTGTATTGTAAATCGCTCAAGCGATATTCACATTGAACCAACCGAGACAAACTGCATTGTTCGTGGTAGGATTGATGGTATGCTAACTGAAATATTTATTTTTGATAAAGATATATATCCACCAATGGTTTCTAGAATGAAACTTTTATCAAATATGGATATTGCAGAAAAAAGAAAACCACAAGATGGTAGATTTTCTGCTAGGGTTTTAGATAAAGAATATGATTTTCGTATTTCAACATTACCTATTATAAATGGCGAAAGTATAGTTTTAAGGATACTTGATAAATCAAAGATTTTAATTAGTCTAGGCAATCTTGGAATGCACCCTACAAATCTTGAAAGATTTCAAGCAGCAATGCATGCACCTTATGGGATTATTCTTGTAACTGGTCCAACAGGAAGTGGTAAAACAACTACTCTTTATGCTGCGCTTAATGATATGAAAAGCGTTGAGACTAAAATTATCACGGTTGAAGACCCTGTAGAGTATCAGTTAAATTTGATTCAGCAAGTGCATGTTAATGAAAAAGCAGGGCTAACATTTGCGGCTGCTCTTAGGTCTATTCTAAGACAAGACCCTGATATTATAATGATAGGTGAGATTAGGGATGCTGAAACATTAACAATTGCTATTCAAGCAGCACTTACAGGACACTTAGTATTTTCAACTCTTCACACGAATGACGCAGTTTCAGCCGTTACTAGGATAGTTGATATGGGGGTTGAGCCTTATATGGTTAGTGGTGCATTAACAGCAATTGAAGCACAAAGACTTGTAAGAAAGCTTTGCCCTAATTGTAAGCAAGTTACAAAAATACCTGATAATTTTTATTCAAGAATTGAAAAGTATGTAAAAGAAGTAGAAAATCCACAATTTTATAAGCCTGTAGGTTGCCCTAAATGTTCTCAAACAGGCTATACTGGTCGTGAAATGATAAGTGAAATTCTACCAATCAGCGATAGAATTTCTTCTATGGTTGCAGCGGGTGCATCTAAAGAAGAGATTAGAAAAGTAGCTTATGAAGAAGGTTTTGTTGATATGTTTCATGATGGTATAGTAAGAGCTGCTAAGGGTGTTACTAGTGTTGATGAAGTATTAAGAGTTGCGAAAGAGTAATAAATGAAGAAATTTCAAGTTGAGTATATTAGTAAAGGACAAAAAAAGGTCTTAACTCTAACAGCACAAAGCAAGGCAAGTGCTGTTGAACAAGCTAAAAATAAAAATTTAGGTCGTATAGTAAAGGCTGGCGAAGTTCAAACCGTTTCGCTAGGAAGTGCTGTTGATAAATTAAAAAATTTATCTTTTTTTAAACCTACTATAAAATTACCTGATTTGATTGCTTCAATTAACCAATTAGGTGTTATGGCTGGTGCTGGTATTTCTATCCATGATAGTGTGAGAGAAGTTGCAAATTCAAGTGCAAATAAAAGGGTAAAAGAGATTTTTTCTAAAGTTTATGAGGACTTGAATGCTGGTCTTAGTATAAGTTTATCACTTGAACCATTTCAAGCTGAATTAGGTGATATTACACTAGCTATGGTTAAGCTAGGTGAAAGCACTGGTAAATTGGGTGAAAGTTTAAAAAAACTTGCAGAAATTTTACAAGAATTATATGACAATCAACAAAAGTTTAAAAAGGCTTTAAGGTATCCTATAATAGTTGTTACAGCTATTGCTATAGCATTTACTATCTTAATGCTTGTTGTTGTTCCGCAGTTTAAGGAGATATTTGAACAATTAGGGGCTAATTTACCACCTGCTACTAAGGCTTTGTTATTTATTGAGCATACTTTAAGAAATTATGGGATATATGTTTTAGTTGTGCTTATTGGTGGGATATTTGCTAGTAAAAGATTTTATGGAATTAATGATAATTATAAAGCTTTAGTTGATAGATATGCTTTAAAAACTTATCTAATAGGAAAGATTATTTTATTTGCTACTATGAGTAGATTTAATCTTATTTTTACAGAGCTAGTAAGAGCAGGTATTCCTATTGCAGATGCACTTGATACTTCACTTAGAACAATATCTAATACAACTATGAAAAATAAATTAAATGCTACTAAAGTTTCAATTTCAAGAGGGCTTAGCTTAACTGAATCTTTTAAAGAAACAGAACTTTATGAGAATATGCTTATTCAAATGATTAAAGCAGGCGAAGCCAGTGGTCAATTAGATGCAATGCTTGAAAAAGTTACTGGGTATTATAAGGAAAGATTTAATAATATTATAGATAACCTATCAAGCTATATTGAGCCAATTCTTATGTTATTTATTGCTGGTATGGTTCTTTTCTTAGCACTTGGTATTTTTATGCCTATGTGGGATTTAGGAAGCGCTGTAAAAAGCTAAATAAAATCTTTAGTCAAGAATTTGACTAAAGATAATACATTTCTTTATTAGTTTGAATTTACAATAATTTAACTAAGTTCTATACAATCACTAAGCTACAATATTTTTTAATTTGATAAATAGTTTTAATTTTAATGAATTAAAATAATCTTTGTAAGCTATTTGGTTTATAATATAAATTATAGATTTTGATAAGGTTTTATCTGTATTAGTAATTATTTAAAGGAGTTAAAATGACTAGAATATTAATGATTGAAGATGATTTAGAATTAGCAGAAATTTTAAAAGAATATTTAGAGCAATATGATATGAAAGTTGATATTGCTGATGAGCCATATATTGGATTGTCAAAATTAAATCTTACTACATATGATTTGATTATATTAGATTTAACATTGCCTGGAATGGACGGACTTGAAGTATGTAAAGAAATTAGAAAAAAATATACTAGTCCAATTATAGTATCATCTGCAAGACACGATATAAATGATAAGGTAGAAGCTTTAGAATTAGGCGCTGATGATTATTTACCAAAACCGTATGATCCAAAAGAATTAAAAGCTAGAATTACATCACATTTAAGAAGATTTGAACAAATTCAAATAAGTGCAAACGAGCATAGCAACAAGACTTTAGAATATGATGAATTTAAACATGCTATTTATTTTAGAGGCAAAGAATTAGTTTTAACAAATGCAGAATTTGATATTTTAAGTTATTTAATTAAAAAAGAAGGTGGTGTAGTTAGCCGCGAAGAATTAATTTACAATTGTTCTTCAATTAATGAAGAAAGTTCTAATAAAAGTATAGATGTAATTATTTCTAGAATAAGACAAAAAATTAGTGATGATAGCAAAACTCCAACTCATATTCACGCAATTAGGGGAATTGGTTATAAGCTAACACAATGAAATCTAGTATTTTTTATGTAATTACTTTTATTTTTATATTAGCTACTTCAACTATAGGAATGGCGTTTATTTGGTTGATTAATTATGATAAGGATAATTATTCAAACGAACTAAACGCTAGATATTCTTACTTAGCGAATTTAAAACTCCAAGAATTAAATAATGCAATTACTGAAGATGAATTTAATTACAAACAAAATCAATTTAAACTTAAATTAATAGACCAAGATAGTAAAAAATTAATTTTATTTGATGCTATAACATTGGCTGAAGATAGTAATAACTTAGGAGCAAGTAAAATTCTTACAAGTAATGGCAAGAATTATTTATATATAATAGCAAATGATAAAGATTTCTTATATGAAGATACGAATTTTAATTCTTATAGATATATGAGTATTCAAATAATATTATGTATAGTTATTTTGGTTTTATTAATTAGTTATATATTTGTTATAGGTAAATTAAGACCTATTAGAAGACTTAAAAGACAAATTACAAAATTTGCTAGCAATGATTTAGATAATATAGAAAATATAAGCAAGGGTAATGATGAGATTTCTCAAGTTTCAGATGCTTTTTATCAAGCTATTAAAAAAATTAAAGATTTAAATACTTCAAGACAATTTTTTTTAAGAAATATAATGCACGAGCTTAAAACTCCAATTACAAAAGGTAGAATTACAGCTGAAATGCTAGAAGATACGAAATTTAAGCAAAGACTTATAAATGTATTTGATAGAATGGTGATTTTAATAGATGAATTAGCCGCAGTAGAGCAAATCACAAGTGGAGTTGCAAAAAATCCAAAGAAAATTTCAATTACTCACATTTTTAATGAAGCAAAGGAAATGTTGCTTTTAGAAAATGAAAAAATTAATATTATAAGTGATAATACTTTTGTAGTTTATGTTGATTTTAAACTATTTACAACTGCAATTAAAAATTTATTAGATAACGCTATTAAATATTCAGATGATAATGCTGTAAGAGTTATAATTTGCCATGAAAGTATAAAGTTTTATAACAAAGGTAAAAAATTAGATAAAAATATTGAGTATTATTTAGAGCCTTTTACTCAAGGTGGTAATAAGAGTTCAAATTCTTTTGGCTTGGGGCTTTATGTTGTAAATACGATTTTAGAAGCTCATAAATTGAAATTAAATTATAACTATGATAATGGTTATAATATTTTTGCCATTACTAATCTTGATAATATAATCAAAGAAGAAAAAACTCAAGAAAAATAACCTTTATTAACTTTAAAAAAGTTAAAATATCCGCTTATTTCACACACACCAATCCTTATTGTTGCAACGCTAGTTGTATTTGGGTGTGGAGGTAAAAACAATTTTTTAAGGAGAAACCTATGGTTACAATGAGAGATTTATTAGAATGTGGTGTGCATTTTGGGCATCAAACAAGACGCTGGAATCCTAAAATGAAAAAGTTCATTTTTGGTGAGAGAAAAGGTATTTATGTAATTGATTTACAAAAAACAATTAGATATTTTAGATATACATACAATATCGTTCGTGATGCAGCAGCAGAAGGTAAAACAATTTTATTTGTTGGAACTAAAAAGCAAGCAACAGATGCTATTAAAGAATATGCAATTAAATGTGGAATGCCATATGTAAATCACAGATGGTTAGGCGGTATGATGACAAACTTTGAAACCATTCGCCAATCAATTAGAAAACTTGAAGTTATTGAAAGTATGCAAGAAGATGGAAGCATTAATTTATTAACTAAAAAAGAAGCATTAATGCTAAATCGTAAAAAAGAAAAATTATTAGATTATTTAGGCGGTATTAGAGACCTTAAAACTCGCCCTGATATGATTTTTGTAATTGATACAGTAAAAGAAAAAATTGCAGTTGCAGAAGCAAATAGATTAAAAATCCCAGTAGTAGCTCCAATTGATACAAACTGCGATCCTGATGTTGTAGATTTTCCTATCCCAGGTAATGATGATGCTATTCGTTCAGTTCAATTATTTTGCCAAGAAATGTGCGAAGCTATATTAGAAGGTAAAGCTTTAAGAGAACAAGATGGTGAAGTAGTTGAAAGAGCAGAAGTTAGCGAAGATGAAAAACAAGAAGTATTAGAAGAAGCTATGATGGAAGGGGAAATGTAATGGCAGAAATTACAGCAGCAATGGTAAAAGACCTGCGCGAAAGCACAGGTGCTGGAATGATGGATTGTAAAAACGCACTTAAAGAGTGTGATGGAGATATGCAAAAAGCGGTTGAATACTTAAGAGAAAAAGGCTTAAGTAAAGCTGCTAAAAAAGCTGATAGATTAGCAGCTGAAGGTTTAATTGGTGTTAAACTTTCAAATAATTTAGCAAGTTTAGTAGAAATCAATTCAGAAACTGACTTCGTTGCTAAAAATGATAAATTTATAGATTTAGTAAATAAAACAGTTGAGCAAGTTCAAGTTAGTGGAGTTTGCGATGTTGAAAGTTTATTAAATAGCAATATTGATGGGGCTAAATTTGAAGATTATCTAAAAAATCAAATCGCAACTATTGGAGAAAATTTAGTTGTAAGAAGATTTGCTACTTTAAAAGCAAATGATAATGAAGCTTTAAGTGGTTATTTACACACAAATGGTCGTGTAGGTGTTATCGTTAAGGCTAAATTTAATAATGCTGCTAATAAAGCAAAAGTTGAAGAATTTTTAAAACAACTTTGTATGCATATTGCAGCTATGAAACCAAGTGTTTTAAGCTATAAAGATTTAGATAAGGAATTTGTAGAAGCTGAATATAGAGCTTTATGTGCTGAACTTGAAAAAGAAAATGAAGAATTAGTTCGCCTTAAAAAGCCACTTCATAAAATTCCACAATTTGCAAGTAGATTACAAATTACTGATGCAGTTTTAAAGAAAGCTGAAGAAGATATAAAAGCTGAATTAAAAGCTCAAAATAAACCAGAGCAAATTTGGGATAAAATTGTTCCTGGTCAAATGGCAAGATTTATAGCTGATAACTCAATTTTAGATTCTCGCCTTACATTAATGGGACAATTTTATGTAATGGATGATAAGAAAACTATAGAGCAAGTTATTGCTGATAAATCAGCTGAATTAAAAGATGAATTGGTAATTGAAAGCTTCGTAAAATATGAAGTTGGCGAAGGCTTAGAAAAGAAAAACGAAGATTTCGCAGCAGAAGTTGCAGCTCAAATGGGTAATTAATGTTAAAAGCAAGCGGTATTGGTAAAAAATACGATGCCGTTTTATTTAACAATTTAAATTTAACTTTAAATCCGCAACAAACTTTAGCCGTCTTAGGCAAAAGTGGTTGCGGAAAATCTACATTATTGCATATTTTATCAACACTTTTAGCACCTGATAGCGGGGAAGTCTTTTATAAAGATAAGAATATTTATAAACTTAGCGAAGATGAAAGATTATTAATAAGAAGAAATGATTTTGGAATTATTTTTCAGCAGCATTATCTTTTTAAAGGATTTTCAGCTTATGAAAATATTGAATTAGCAAGTGTTTTATCAAATAATAAAATAGATGATGAGATAATTAATTTTTTAGGTATTAAAGAAATTCTAAATAAAAAAGCTAATGAATTAAGTGGCGGAGAGCAGCAAAGAGTAAGTATTGCTAGAGTTCTTTGCAAAAAACCTAAAATTATTTTTGCTGATGAGCCAACTGGAAATCTTGACCCAACAAATGCAAAAATAGCTATGAAATTATTGATTGATTATGTTAAATTAAATAATTCAGCCTTATTTTTAATTACTCACGATGAAAATTTAGCTTTAATGTGTGATGATATTTTAAGGATAAATAATGGGTAAGTTAGTTTTTTTAAGTGGAGCTGGTCTTAGTGCCCCATCTGGCTTAAGCACTTTTAGAGATAATGATGGTTTGTGGGAGCAATATGATTTAGATATAGTTTGTAATTATCAAACTTGGATTAAAAATTTTAATTTAGTTCATGAATTTTATAATAAAAGAAGACTTGAATTAAGAAAAGTAACACCTAATAAAATGCACGAAAAAATTGCTGAAATATCAAAGCGTTTTGAAGTTATTAATTTTACTCAAAATGTTGATGATTTGTTAGAGCGTGCAGGGTGTGAAAATGTAATTCACTTGCACGGAAAATTATTAGAATTACACTGCACTAATTGTAATGATATTACTAAGCTTAATTTAAATGATGATTTGGAATTTAAATTTGAAAATTGTAAAAAATGCCAAAGTAAATTAATTAAGCCTAGTGTGGTGTTTTTTGGAGAACAAGCGCCATTTTATACTGATTTATATTCAACATTTTATAATCTTAATGAAGATGATTTGGTGGTTATCATAGGAACAAGTGGTGCAGTTATTAATATAAATTATTTATTAAGGTTTGCAAAATCTAAAAACATACTAATTAATTTAGAAAAAAATAAATATATAAATGAAGCTTTATTTTCTCATATTATTTATAAATCTTGTGATGAATGTATAGATGAATTAGAGCAAATTATTCAAGAATGGAACTCGTAAGATTATTTAGTGAGCAAAACATAGTTTTGTTTATGCTATTACTTGCTAGAATGAGCGGACTTTGCTTATTTTTTCCATTTTATTCGCATTTACAAATTCCTGTGGTTATTAAGTCTAGTTTTGTTATTATTATGACTTTTTTTTTCTATCCATTAGCACATACTAATATAACGCCAAATTATTTAGTTATTGCTCTTATAACTGAGCTTTTGTTAGGACTTGTTGCAGGTCTTTGTTTGCAGCTTACTTTTACGATTTTACAAATGAGTGGAGAACATATTAGTTTTATTATGGGTTTTTCTATGGCTAGTGTGCTTGACCCAAATACTGGTGCAAATACTCCTATCATCGGTCATTTTATCTCTCTTATTGCATTGCTTTTGTTTTTAGCTTATGATGGACATCATTTGGTTTTGTTATTTTGGGCAAAGAGTTTAAATGGTATTGCTTTAGGTGATTTTGCTTTGCATGATGGTTGGTTTAGACAGATAATGAATGAGACTAAAGACATATATTTAATTGGTCTTAGCCTTGCGTTTCCAATAATTGCTATATCAATGCTTAGTGATTTTGTATTTGGTTTGCTTATGAAAACAATGCCACAATTTAACCTTTTAGTGGTAGGCTATCCTATAAAAATAACGATAGCATTTATTGTTTTGATGACAATTTTAGCTACAATCTTGTTTTATTTTAAAGAATTGGTTTTAAAAGTGTTTTTACAACTTGAACTATTTGTAAGTTAGGAAGGTATAATGAATGCAATATTAATTAATAAAAATCCAGCAATTTCAAGATTAATAAGCCTTAGTTTGCAAAAATTAAATATTACTTATAAAGAAATAAATAATTTAGAAGAGCTTGAACCTTGTGATATTATTATAGCTGATAATGAGTGTGAAGTTGATATTAAATTATGTCAACAAATGTCTAAAAAACTAATTCTTATATTAGCAAAAAATGAAACAAGTAATGATGCAATAGTTATTCATAAACCATTTTTACCTACTGATTTTATAGATTTGATAAATAGTTTTAAAGACGAATTAAAAGAAGATTTTAATACTAGTGATTTAGATAATATTGATTTATTAAGTGATGATATTGATTTGGAAGAATTTAAAATAGATAATATCACTGATTTAGATAGTTTAGACTTGAATGATTTTGGTAATAGTTTAGGTTTGGAAACTAAGCTTGATTTAGATAATACTGATGAATTAAATTCTATAGATGATTTTAATATAGATAATATTGAAGAACTTGATAATTTAAATAATGATGAATTATTGCAAGATTTAGATAGTTCTAATGATTTAACTTCTTTAGATGATGAATTACTGCAAGATTTAGAGAATTTAGATGATGTTGATAATAAATTTAGTGAAGAATTGGATAATATTGAAGAACTTGATAATTTAAATAATGATGAACCAACTCAAGGTTTAGATGATATTAATGATGAATTAGATGAGAATTTAAGCGCTCTTAATGATTTAAATTCTTTAGATAATGAATTAGATACTAAATTATCTGATTTTAATGAAGATGAGAATTTAAATAATGATGAATTATCGCAAGATTTGGATAGTTTTAATGATTTAACTTCTTTAGATGATGAGTTACCACAAGATTTAGATGATACTAATGATGAAATAGATGAGAATTTAAGTACTCTTGATGATTTAAATTCTTTAGATGATGAATTAGATACGAAATTATCTGATTTTAACGAAGATGAGAATTTAAATAATGATGAATTATCGCAAGATTTGGATACTTTAAGTGATATTGAGAATTTAGATGAATTAAGTAATGCTATTGTTTTAGAAGAAGATTTAAAAACTACGAAAGACATAGATGATTTAGAAGAGAATTTAAATAATGATTTAAATTTAGATGATTTGAATAATATTGATGAATTTTCATTACCTGAAAGTTTTGAAGAATTAAGTAGAGATTATCAAGATTTATTGCAGGATGATATTGATTTTACAAGTTCAAATGATTTAGAAGAAGATATAAACAATAGTTATGAAGATGATAATTTTAAAGATTTAGAAGATGATTTAAATACAGAAATAACAAATGATTTTGATGTTGTTACGGGTGATTTAGACGTAGCTGAAGATATGAAAGATGATTTTATTGATAGTGGTTTAGAAGAAGAATTTGAAGATGTGAAAGAAGATTTGAATGTTAATAATCATTTAGAAGATATTCAAGATAATGAATTAGGTTCTTTAGCTGCTTTTGATGATATTAAAGATGATATTGAAGATATTCAAGAAATTGTAGGAGATGAAAAAGTGAGTGATTTTGATGATTTAAATGAAATTGAAATTAAAAAAGCGTTAGGGGAGGAAGTTGTAGAATTATTAGACAATAATGAAGATATAAAAGAAAAAAATAATGATTTTACTAATAGCATAGAAGCAAATGTTGATGATGACATTAGTGAAGTTAGCGAAAATGTTACAAAAGCAGTAAATCAAGCTATTATCAATAGCACAAAAGGCACGAAAAATCGTATAAAAGATATAAATATATCAATTAATATAAGTTTTAAAGATTAATTATGGCAGGAATTTTATTAATATCAGGCCCAAGTGGTGCGGGCAAAAGCACACTATTAGAGCGTTTAGCACAAGATTATAATGATTTTTATTTTTCAATATCAGCAACCACTAGAGCTCCTAGAGCAGGAGAAAAAGAGGGTGTAAATTATTATTATTTGACCCACGAAGAATTTGAATTAGGAATTAAAAATGATGAATTTTTAGAATATGCTAATGTTCATGGGAATTATTATGGAACGCCATTAAAACCAATTTATGACGCTTTAGAAAATGGTAAAAATGTTATTTTAGATATAGATGTTCAAGGCTTTAGAATAGTAAAAGATAAATTAGGTAAAGATTTTTTATCAGTTTTTATAAGTCCTGAGAATGAAAAAGTATTAAAAGAACGCCTTGTTTCTCGTGGCACAGAAAATCCTGATGTAATTGCTAAAAGACTTCATAATGCAACTGCTGAAGTTCAAGCTATTGGAAGATATGATTTTTTTATTATAAATGATGATTTGGAAAAAGCTTATAAAGAGCTTAAATTACTTTACCAAGCAGCAAACTTAAAAGTGTTAAATAAAGACATTAAAAAATTTATTTCAGAATGGAAAAAAGGAGAATAATATGGGAATAGGTAGTGGATGGCACTGGATTATTGTTTTATTAGTAATCATTTTATTATTTGGTGGTAAAAAATTACCAGAACTTGCAAAAGGCTTAGGAAAAGGTATTAAAACATTTAAAAAAGAAATGGCAGATGATACTACTGCAAAGCCTGTGAATGAAATTGATGAATTAGCTGATAATACTAAAAAAACTGAAGCTAATGAAGTAAAAAGCGAGCAAAAAGCCTAATGCTAAAGGAAAGTATTAAAGAGTATTTATCAAAAGTATTAGAATGCGAATTTAGTTTAGAAAGTCCAAAAGATAGAAATTTAGCTCATTTTGCAATGCCTTGCTTTAGCTTTGCAAAAGAGCTTAAATTAGCCCCAAATAAAATTGCAGCAGATTTTGCAGAAAAATTGAAAAATTGTGAGATTTTTAGCAGTGTTGAAGCAGTGAATGCTTATGTCAATTTCAAATTATCAAATGATTTTTTAGATAAATTATGTAAAAATGCTTTAAATAACCCAGAAGATTTTGCAAAAAGTCCTAAAAAAAATTATAAAATCTTGCTTGAATATGTAAGTGCAAATCCTACAGGACCACTTCACATAGGGCACGCAAGGGGTGCTATTTATGGAGATAGTTTAAATAAAATTGCAAAACATTTAGGCTATACATTTGATACAGAATATTATGTAAATGATGCAGGTAATCAAATAGATTTATTAGGCGAAAGCGTTATTTTAGCTATAAGAGATTTTGTTTTAAAAGAAAATGTTGAATATCCTGAAAGTTTTTATGGTGGCGAGTATATGCAAGAACTTGCTAGAATTTTTTATGATAAATTCAAAGATGATTTTATAAATAACAAAACCAAAATAGCAAGTTTAGCTAAAGATGAAGTCTTAAAAGAAATCAAGCAAACTTTAGCAAATGCTAGAATTAAGATTGATAATTATGTAAGCGAAACTGCTTATTATCCAAAGCTTGAAGAAACTTTAGAAAAATTAAAAAAAGCCGAAGCTACATATTTAAAAGATGATAAATTATATTTAGCATCTACAAAATATGGAGATGATTTAGATAGAGTTATCGTGCGTGAAGATGGTAGGGGGACTTACTTAGCAGCTGATATTGTTTATCACGATGATAAATTAAGTAGGGGATATGATAAAGTTATTAATATATGGGGAGCTGATCATCATGGCTACATTGCTCGTGTAAAAGCTGCTATGAGTGCTTTAGGGCATGATGCTAATAATCTTGAAGTAATCCTAGCTCAAATGGTTAATTTGCTAAAAAACGGACAACCTTATAAAATGAGTAAAAGAAAAGGTAATGTCATTTTATTTAGCGATGTTTTAGATGATATTGGCGTAGATGCTTTAAGATATATTTTTATAAGCAAGCGTTGTGATAGCCCGCTTGAGTTTGATGTAGATGAGTTTAAAAAGCAAGATAATTCAAATCCTATTTTTTATATAAACTACGCACACGCAAGAATTCATCAAATATTTGCAAAAGCTAATAAAAACTTTAATGATGTAATCAATGTTAGTTTGAGTAATTTTAAGGATGAAAATGCACTTAATTTATTATTTGACGCCTTAGCTTTAAATGATGTTTTAGAAGACGCTTTTAATAGCAGAACTCTTTCTAAATTATGCGATTATTTAAAACAAATCGCAAGTTCATTTCATAAAATTTATAATGAAACTAGAGTTATTGGACATGAAAATGAAGAGCAATATTTAAAAATATTTGCTCAAGTTGCTTTATGTATAAAAACAGGTTTTAGCTTAATTGGTATAAATGCAGTAAGTAGAATGGAAAAAGAGTGAGTAAAAAACACAACAAATCCCCAGAGCAAGTAGCTTTGGGGGTAAATAAAATTTATAAAAGTAAAAAAATAGAAAGTTATGTAGTATTAGTAGTTTTAGCATTTTGTTCTTATGCTATTGGTGAATTAAGCTTTTTTAAGAACTTTGGAATATCAGCTTTAATAATTGCCGTAATTTTGGGAGCTGTTATTGGAAATTTCGCACATCATAATGTAAGCTTATTAAAAAAAACAGGTGCTTTAGGAGTATGCACTAAGCAGATTTTAAGACTAGGGATTATTCTTTATGGTTTTAGAATTTCTTTAAGTGATATTGAAAGCATTGGTTTAAGTGGAGTTGGACTTGCTTTTTTTATAGTTTTTTCTACATTTTTTATTGGCTTATTAATAGGAAAATTATTAAAAATAGACTTTTTACAATCAGCATTAATTGCTAGTGGTTCTAGTATTTGTGGAGCTGCTGCTGTTTTAGCTAGTGAGAGTGTGCTAAAAGGTGGTTCGGCAAGAGTTGGTATAGCAGTTTGCACCGTAGTTGTGTATGGTTGTATTGGAATGTTTGTTTATCCATTGGTTCAAAATCTATTTGATTTAGATGGTAGATTATTTGGCTTTTTAGTAGGCGGGACTTTACACGAAGTTGCACATGTTGTAGGAGCGGGTTCTAGTATAGGAGTTGATGGGGCAAATTCAAGTATAGTTATAAAAATGGTAAGAGTTTTAATGCTTGTTCCGTTTTTATTAATGCTTAGTTTTGGATTTAAAAAAGAAGAAAAAAAAGGCAATTTCTTAAATCAAATTCCTTGGTTTGCTTTAGGATTTTTACTAGCTTGTGGCATATCAAGTTTGCCTATTTTAAATACAGAATATGCTTTAAATGTTATAAAGCCTAATATTGCTATTTTTGATACATTTTTATTAAGCTTAGCAATGGTGGCACTTGGAGTAAATATTAGAAAGGATATGTTAAGCAAAGCTGGTCTTAAGCCATTTATTATGGCAGCAATTTTATGCGTATGGTTAGTGGTTGCAGCTTATGCTTATATAAAGGTGTTTTGTTAATGAGAGCAGAATGGCAAAAATGTGAATATATATTATTAGCATTACCTCATAAAGATAGCGATTGGTCGCCTTATTTAAATGAGATTTTAAATTCTTATTTAGAATTTGCAAAAGCTATTGCAAATCATTGTAAGGTGCTTTTAGTTCATCACGAAAGTGCAAATCTTGATGAGTTTAAAAAGTTAAATAATATAGAGTTTTATTGTTTTAATACTAATGATACTTGGATTAGAGATTTTGGTCCAATTGATAATAATTTGGATTTTGTTTTTAATGCTTGGGGGAATAAATTTAGTTCTAATTTAGACAATGCTTTTAATGAAAATTTGTTTAAAAATTATCTTAAAAAAGACCTAAATAAAATTGATTTTATTTTAGAAGGTGGTAGCATTGATACTAATGGCAAGGTATTATTAACAACTACTGAATGTTTATTAAACGATAATAGAAATCAACAAAGCAAAGAAGAAATAGAAAATACACTTAAAAAATATTTAAAAGTTCAAGAAGTTTTATGGCTTGAAAATGGTGTCATTATAGGTGATGATACGGATTCTCATGTGGATACTTTAGCTAGATTTATTGATGAAAATACTATCGCTTATAGTTCTTGCGAAGATGAAAATGATGAAAATTACGCTAGTTTAAAAGCCTTAGAAGATGAGCTTAAAAAAACTAAATATAATCTAATCTCACTACCAATTCCTAGCCCAAAACATTATAATGGCAAAAGATTAGGCTGCACTTATGCTAATTTTGTGTTTGTAAATGACGCTTTAATAGTGCCTTGTTATGATGATAAAAACGATGAATTAGTAAGACAAAAATTACAAAAAGCTTTACCTAATCATAAAATTATTTTAGTAAATGCCTTAGTCTTCGTAAGGCAAAATGGCTCATTACATTGTTCTTGTATGAATATATTTGAAGAATAATTTTATTTTCATAATTACTCTTTTTAATTAATTTTTTAATTTATAATAAAATTTTTATTTTAAAAACAAGGGGTAATTATGAAAAATATTTTAGATTTAGTAGGCAATACACCAGTAGTTAAACTCAATGCTTTAACAAATGATAAGATGGCTCAAGTTTATGTAAAACTTGAGAAATTTAATTTAAGTGGTAGTGTAAAAGATAGAGCTGCTTTAGCTATGATAGAAGAAGCTAAATTACAAGGAAAATTAAATTCTAATTCAATCATTTTAGAGCCAACTAGTGGAAATACAGGTATTTCTTTAGCGTTGATTGCTAGATTAATGGGCTATAAAGCTTGCATAGTAATGCCTGATACTATGAGTAAAGAAAGGCGAGATTTAATAAAAACTTTCGGAGCTGATTTAATTCTTACGAGTGGAAAAGATGGTATGAAAGGTGCTATTAATAAGGCTTTAGAATTAGCAAAGAGTGATAATAGATATATAATCTTACAACAATTTGAAAATCCAGCAAATACAAAAGCACATTATACGAAAACAGCAGAAGAAATCATAAAAGAATTTAAAACTCTTGATTATTTTGTAGCAGGAGTAGGCACAGGCGGGACTATTAGTGGTGCTGGTAAGAGATTAAAAGAGCATTTTAAAGATATTAAAGTAATAGCAGTAGAGCCAGAGCAATCTCCAATGCTTAGTAAAAATACAGCAGGAGCGCATAAAATTCAAGGAATAGGGGCTGGATTTGTTCCTGCTATTTATGATGCTAGTGTGGTTGATGATATTGTTTGTGTAGATGAAGCTGATGCAATTAATATGGTAAGATTATTAGCTAGTAAAGAAGGATTATTATTAGGAATTTCATCTGGTGCTAGTATATTTGCAGCTTTAGAATTGGCAAAAACTTTACCAAATGATAAAAAGATTTTAGCAATAGCTCCTGATGGCGGAGAAAAATATATTTCTATGGGGATTTTTGATGTTTGATAATTTAAAATATGATTTAGAAAATATTTTAAAAAACGACCCTGCAGCAAGAAATAAATTAGAAGTTTTTTTATTATATCCTGGTGTACATTCTGTGTTGTTTCATCGTTTAGCGCATTTTATGTATAAGAAAAAATTATTTTTTATAGCTAGATTTATATCTCAATTTTCAAGATTTTTAACAGGTATAGAAATACATCCAGGAGCAATAATTGGCAAAGGTTTATTTATTGACCACGGAATGGGAGTTGTGATTGGAGAAACGACTATTATAGGAGATAATGTTACTATTTATCACGGGGTTACTTTAGGTGGCACAGGTAAAGTTAGTGGTAAAAGACATCCTACCATTGAAGATGGAGTAATAATTGGAGCAGGTGCTACTATCTTAGGCAATATCACAATTGGTAAAAATGCAAAAATCGGTGCGAATGCTACTATTTTAAAAGATGTATCGCCAAATACAACAATGGTAGGAACTATAGGAAAGGAAATAATCAAGAATATAAAATAACTAGAATTTGATAATATCTTGAAAACTTATAAGGATAAAAATATGTTAAAAATTGGTTTAGTATCACAAAAATATAGCGAAAATATGAGAGAAATCACAAAAGCAAAGATTAAAAATGTTGCTAAAAAAGGTGCAAAATTAGTAATTTTACAAGAATTACACCAAAGTGCTTATTTTTGCCAAGTGCAAAATACTAATAATTTTGACCTAGCTAGTGATTATGAAAATGATTTGATTTTTTGGAGCGAAGTAGCAAAAGATAATAATATCGTATTAGTTACATCTTTATATGAAAAACGCCTAGAAGGTTTATATCACAATACTGCTATAGTTTATGAGAGTGATGGAAGTATTGCAGGAAAATATCGTAAAATGCATATACCTGATGATCCGCATTTTTATGAGAAATTTTATTTTACTCCAGGTGATTTAGGTTTTCGTGCGATTGATACAAGTGTAGGAAAATTAGGAGTTTTAGTATGTTGGGATCAGTGGTATCCTGAAGCTGCAAGACTTATGGCTTTAGATGGAGCGCAGATTTTAATATATCCTACAGCTATTGGTTGGCTTTATGAAAACGGCGTTAGTGATGATAGTGAAACTATGCAAGACCAATTAAATGCGTGGCTAGGCGTTCAAAGAGGACATGCAATAGCTAATTGTTTGCCTGTTGTGGGGGTAAATCGTGTTGGTTTTGAAGATGTAAGTCTTAGTGGCGAAAGCAGCATTACTCAAAATGAGAAAAAACATTTTATAAATAACAATGAAACTACTAAAAATGGTATTGATTTTTGGGGTAATAGTTTTGTATATGATGCACAAGGTAAAGAGCTATTTAGAAGCAATGAAAGCGAAGAGCTTGAAGTAGTAGTTGCTATAGATATGAAAAAATGCGAACAAATAAGACGCTGGTGGCCGTTTTTAAGAGATAGAAGAATAGAACATTATTCTAATCTAACAAAAAGAGCTATAAAAGAATAAATCATTTTGGAATTTAATTAGGAATTAGCATTAAGCTAATTTCTAATTGCTAGGATATTTTATGGCTTTTAAAAATGCAATTATTGATGATAGATTAGAGAAGAAATATTCTTTTGTAGATATTTGTATTAAGCATACTAATGATTGGTATCTCAAACAACATCATAAATTTCCTTTTGAAGAACGCATTGTAATAGATGAAGAATTAGACTGCTGGTTTATGAATTGTATGTATTTTGATGACCCAGAACTAGACCATGCAAAACTTAATAAATCTTTGTGGATTTTATATTATAAAGGCGAACATATAAGGATAATTTTAGATTATGATATCAAACAAGAGATTGATAATGTAGTTTATAATAGAGTTTATAAAATCCTTTCTATAAGAGATAATAAAACATTAAATGAAAAAGAAATAATAGCTTTATTAAGAGAAATATTAGCTGTTTATAAATGGAATGGAAGCTTAAATAATGATAAAGAATTTAAAGCATATATAATAGATGAAGTGTTTGAAGATATTTTGTAAAAAAATTAAATCATTTTAAAAATATAAAGGATGAAAATGTTTTATAAAGAATGTGAGCTTTGCTCTTGTAAGATTTCAAAATTAAAATTATATACCTATAAAAAGGATTTAGGAATTTATACTTTAAAATGTCCTAATTGCAATGCTTCTTATGGATTGAAACTTAAAGTATATTTTGTAATGATTTATGCTATTTTGAATGAGATTTTAGGATGGTCTGTGTTTTTGCTACCATTTTTTTGTGTGTTTTTATGCAGTGATTTTGTGAGTAAGAATGCTGTCTTTTTAATCTTTGTATGGCTTGTATCTTTTCTAGGTATTGGGCTTTTTGTGGTAATACTTGAGCATTATTTAAATTTATTTATATTTTCTAAATTTGTCTTAATTGATGATAATGAGAAGTTAGAAGTTAAAAAAACTAGATTAATTAAATTAAAAGATTTTTTCATAAAGCTTATAAAAAGATGAAAATGTTTTATAAAGAATGCGAGTTTTGCTCTTATAATATTTCAAAGTTAAAATCATTTTCTTATAAAAAAGACTTAGGTATTCATACCTTGCAATGTCCTAATTGTAAGGTTTCATATATTTTAAAAGGCAAAATATCAAGATTAAAAATTAGCGAAATGATAAATATTATTTTTGGTCTGTTAGATTTTAGTATTGCATTTTTTATAGCTAGGGCTTTTGTTTATGATAATATTTTAATTTTTATAATTTTGTTTTTCTTAGTTTTTGTGATTTTATCTTTTATGTTCTCTATTATTCAGCGTTATTTGGATTTATTAGTATTTGCAAATTTAAGTTTAATTAAAGATATAAAAACTAAAGATAATTGGCTTAAAAAAATAAAATATTATATTTTTTATAAAAGCTAATTCTTATTTTAAATTCCATAAAATTTTAAAGAATTAAAATATGAATTTTATTTTCAAAAAAGGAGAAATAATGGCTTTTAAAAACGCAATTATTGATGATAGATTAGATAAAAAATACTCACTTTCTTATATCTACGGAGAACATACTAATAGTTGGTATGGCAGACAATGTCATAAATTTCCTTATGATTGGCGTATTGTAATAGATGAAGAATTAGACTGCTGGTTTATGAATTGTATGTATTTTGATGACCCAGAACTAGACCATGCAAAACTTAATAAATCTTTGTGGATTTTATATTATAAAGGCGAACATATAAGGATAATTTTAGATTATGATATCAAACAAGAGATTGATAATGTAGTTTATAATAGAGTTTATAAAATCCTTTCTATAAGAGATAATAAAACATTAAGTGAAAAAGAAATAATAGCCTTATTAAGAGAAATATTAGCTGTTTATAAATGGGACGGAAGCTTAGATGAAAAAGAAGAATGCACAATTTATGTAAGAGAAGAAGTATTGAAAGATGAAGTGTAAAAGAATTTGATTGTTGGTTTAAAGATTTTATTTTTTAGTTTTTTGATTAATAAATTATGCTTTAAAAAGTTAAAGGCATAATTTATTTAATCTTTTATTAATCTTCTATCAATTTATATCCTAATGACGCATTATATATTATAAAACTATGGCAAGTATCAACTTGAAATTTATCAGAATCAGATTTAGGTTCTAAATCTACATTGTCATACCATTTTTTACACCAATCAGGCAAGCAAGCATCTTGTATAACATAGCCTACTTCTACAACTTTATTATTTCTAGGGTCTGTTTTGAACGCACATTTTTTACCATAATTCATATTTCCTTGAGTTACTATGGTTTTATCAGGATATGTTCTTATGATTTTAGCTGTGTTAGTATTAGAATTGTTGTTATGGTTTATAACATTATTTACATTTAAAAGTTCTGGCATAACGCAACCTGTAGATATAAAACATAACGCACTAGCCATAATTATATTAATTTTTTTACTCATTTTCTCTCCTTTATATTAGTTTTTTATTTTAATAATATAATACTTATAATTGACTTAATACAGAATATCAAAATTAATACTTCATCTTTTTAAATTCTCTTAGTTTTATTTATTTTTTGTAAATTTGTAACAATTTTGTAATTTTTTACGATTTTTATGCTTATTTTTCACATTAAATTCACATAAAAATCCTAGCATTTTCTTAAATCAATTTAAGGAGAAGTTATGAAAACTAAAATTAGTATGATTTTATTATTATCATCTTTTGCATTTGCGATAGACCCAAGTGTGAATAAAACCAAATCAGAAACAGGCATTAAACAAGCTAAAATGAATTGGGTAGTGCCGAGTGCTATGAATGATGATGGGTATTTAGATGAAGAAAAATTACCTAAAGGCTCAAAATATATTGAAGCAGTGATTTTAGGCAATAAAATCCTAAATGAAACCACATATTACATAGGTCCAAAGGCAAAAGATGAGAGTAAAAGATATGCAGGAAATAATTTATCTTGTAGCAGCTGTCACGCAAATGGCGGGACTATTCCTTATGAATCAGGTTTTGTAGGAATTTATGCTAGATTTCCGCAATACTTAGCTAGAGGCGATGTAGTCGCTACTCTTGAAAATCGTATAAATGGCTGTATGGAACGCTCTATGAATGGTAAGCCATTGCCTATTAATTCAGTAGAGATGAAAGCAATTGTAACTTATATGCACTATTTAAGCCAAGGTGTGCCAGTAGGTGCTAATGTTGAAGGGCAAGGACTTACTCAAGTAAAATTATTAAATAGAGCAGCTGATCCTAAAAAAGGTAAAGTTATTTATGAAGAAAAATGCTCAGCTTGTCACGGCGAAGATGGGGCAGGAATGCTAAATGACGAGCAAAAAGGTGGATATTATGTATATCCTGCTTTATGGGGAGATGATAGCTATAACACAGGTGCTGGAATGTATAGACTAATAAAAGCAGCTTCGTATATTAAAGGTAATATGCCAAAAGGTGATGCTACTTTAAGTGATGAAGAAGCTTTTGATGTGGCAGCTTATATTAATTCAAAACCAAGACCAATTAAGGCTAATCGTGAAGCAGATTTTCCTGATAGAAGGACAAAACCACTTGATATGGATGTAGCTCCTTATGATGATGATTTTAGCATAGAGCAACATAGATTTGGACCTTATATAAAAATGCAAGAAGTTAGCAAATCTAAAGCAAAATAAGTAAAGAAGGAATTTCAATTTTGAAATTCCTAAAATCTTAATTAAATTTAACATTATTTATATTTTTAAATTTTAAAATTATGTTTCATTTAAAGTTTCAAAAGGAGTATGTAATGTTAAAAACTATAAAAGCAAAACTTGGTTTTGTTATTATTTTAGGATTGTTTGTTTTATTTTTGATGCTTTATTTATTTTACAATAATAATCAAAAGACAATTCAAGCTAATTCAAATGAGGTAGCAAGAATTATGCAAGTTGATATAGAAGAAAAATTAAAAATATCAACTGATGCAATGATTAATGCGCTTTCAATTCATTTAAAAGATTTACAGAGTGAAAAAGAGAAAATTGATTATATAGCACAAGCTATAGAAAATTTTAGATTTGACAATGGTAATGGGTATTTTTTCGTTTATAAAGATACCACAGCAGTAGCTCACCCAGTTAGCAAAAAGCTAATAGGACAAGATTTAAAGGGAATGCAAGCTCCTGATGGGACTTTTTTTATTCAAGAATTAAGCAAAAAGGCTAATTCTGGTGGTGGTTTTGTAACCTTTCCTTTCCCTAAACCAGGCACTGATATTACAGCACCAAAATTATCTTATGTAGCATTAATACCTAATACAAATTCTTTATGGATTGGAACAGGTGTTTATTTAGATGAGATTGATAAGAATACTCACGAGTTAGAAAATTTAATCAATAGTAGTTTTGTTACGACATCTATTATTGCTTTATTTGTATTTATAGTGGTTTTTATCCCTTATATTGTATATGTGATGATGCTAATAGTAAAATCTTTAAGCAAATTAAATAATGGTA
>NZ_JACGAY010000011.1:0-52157 GCF_020137705.1 Campylobacter sp. RM9333 | reverse complement strand
TACAAAGATTATTACAATAGTTTTAAAGGTGCAATGCACCTTTAAAAACGCATTAAAGATTATTGCGTTAATAATAGGAGTTTTTAAGGTGCTATCTTTAGCACCTTTTTTATAAAAATCAAATAAAATCAAAAAACTAGCATAAAAAATATTTATGATTGTTTTAAATTACTACCTTATTAAAAATATTTATCATTTTCTACTTTTTAATTTTGATTTAGATTTAAGATATTGCATAATTTTTGTAAGTGATATTGTTAAATTTGTTATACTTTATCTAGTTAATATATTATGAAGTTTTTTAAATATTATATGAAAAAATAAAGGAGTAAAATACCTATGAAAAAATATCCGTTAAATCAGATTTTATATGGAGCACCAGGGGTTGGTAAGACTTATGATACTATAAAAATAGCTTTAGAGATTTTGGGCGAAGATTTTTCAACTCAAACAAACGAAATTGACACAAGACAAGCAATGCAAAAAAAGTTTAAGGAGTATGTAGAAAACGGACAAATCGTATTTATCACTTTTCATCAAAGTTATGGATATGAAGAATTTGTAGAAGGAATTAGACCTATTTCTGAGAATGGTGAAATAAAATATGTTGTAGCTAATGGTATTTTTAAGAGTTTATGCGAACAAGCCAAAGGTAATACAGAGTTAATCAATAATTTTGATATTTTAATAGAAACATTAAAAGAAAAATCATCAATAGATTTAGCTGACCCTGAAAAGTATTTTAATATTCCAAATACAAAATATCATATTCAGTTTAGAGATGGTATAACTTTTAGAATTAAATTTGATGGTATGAGTGATAAGCATAAAGATTATCCAGTTAATATAGAATCAATAAAAGAGTTATATAAAAATCCAAAATACCAACTTTATAATTCTGCTTATGCTAAAGTAATCATAGATTATTTAAAAACTCTAGGTTTAAAAGAATATGTTGAAAATTCCATAAAAAAGCCTTATATAATCATTATTGATGAGATAAATCGTGGGAATATTAGTAAGATTTTTGGAGAGCTTATCACACTTATTGAACCTAGTAAAAGACTAGGAAATACTGAAGAGCTAGAAGTAGTGTTGCCATATAGTAAAGAGAGTTTTGGTGTGCCAAATAATGTTTATATAATAGGCACTATGAATACAGCTGATAAGAGTATCACTACCCTTGATACGGCATTAAGGCGTAGGTTTGAGTTTAAAAAGATGATGCCTAATAGTTTTCTTTTAAATTCTAATTGCGATGGGATAAATCTTCAAGAATTATTAAATAAAATGAATGAAAGAATTGAATGTTTAATAGGAGATGAAAAGCTTATCGGACATTCGTATTTTATGGGTATAAACAAAATTGATGAGCTTAAAGTTGTGTTTAGAAATAAGATTTTACCACTTTTAGAAGAGTATTTTTATAATGATTATTCGCAGATAAAATCGGTGCTTAATGATAATGAAGAATTGATAGTAAGTAAAAATATGTTAAATCAAGAAGTTTTACGCATAAATAATAAGTTTTTGGATAAATTAACAAAAGATTGGTTTAATAAAATCTATGGCAAATAAAATAGCCCACGAACACGAAATAATAAGCTCACTTGATAACGACGAGTTTTTAAATGAGCTTATGAGTTTTGCTGAAAATAACCCAAAGTTTTTAAAAATAGTCGGTAAAAATAAACTAAAAGCAAGAAATTATGTAGGACTTATAAAGACAAAAAGTGGGGTTTTAGAAATTTATCCTAAGGTTTCAAAACCAAGTAATGAGATAATGCCAAGAATAGATTTAAGCAAGGCTTATGAGCTAAAAGATGAGATGTTTAAGGATTGTAAAGAAAGAGAGTTAAATCCCAAGCAGCTACTTTTAGAACTTTTAAGAACTTTACAAAAAAGTCCGTTTAAAAAATCGCTTAAAGCAACGCTAAAAGATGAAAAAATGTCACTTTTTGAAGTCTTTGTTGAAATGTTTTTAGAAGAACTTTTCGTGCTTTTAAATAAAGGGCTTATGAGTGATTATATAAAAATAGCTGAAAATAGAACAACTTTAAAAGGCAAATTGCTTTTTAATGAGAATTTAAAACATAACTTAATTCATAAAGAGCGATTTTTTACCGAAAATGATGAATATATCATAGACAATGTGATAAATCAAACTATAAAAACTACATTATTTCATTTAAAAAAACTAAGTCAAAATAAAAAGATTTTAAAATATTTAAAGACTTTTGATGATATTAGTTTAATTGATATTAAAAAATGTGAATTTAGTGTAAAAAATAAGCATTATAGTTATTATGAAAACATACTTTTATGGTGTAAGTTATTTTTAAATGGTTTTAGTTTTACACCATTTGCGGGGGATAATAACGCTTATGCTTTGCTTTTTGATATGAATAGACTTTTTGAAGATTATGTAGCTTTTATGCTTAAAAAACACAATCCAAATATAAAAATAAGCACTCAATTATTAAAAAAACACTTAATAAAAGATGGTCAAAATGAGCGTTGTTTAATGCGACCTGATATTTTAATTGAGCTTAAAGATAAAACAATCATCGCTGATACAAAGTATAAAATCATAAATAAGTTAAGTGATATTAGCCAAGCTGATTTATATCAATTATTTGCCTATGCAATAGCTTTTAAAGTTAGTGAAGTTTGGCTTATATATCCACTTTTTGATGGTAGTTTAGGGTATAAAACACTAGAATATAACTTAGATTGCTTTAATACTAAGATAAAATTACAAATTCTTTTTGCTCCTTTAGGTTGATATTTTAGTTGCATTGTGATTTGTTATAATCTTAGGTTTTATGAATTTAAAATATGATTAGATATAAATAAAAAGCTTAATTATTAAGATAATAAATTTCAAGTTTAAAGATAGCTTTTACTATCTTTAAACATAGTTTAAAATTAAATTCCTAGATTTTCTAATGTTTTTTGAGCGTTTAGGAGTTGGGTTTTTACTGCGTTTTCTGATGTTCCACCATAAGAATTTCTTAAATCAACGCAAGTTTTTAAATCAATTGCTTTATAAATATCATCTTCAATTAAATCACACTCAAGCCTTAATTCATCTAAGCTTAATTCATCTAATTTAAGTTTTTTTGAGATTGCATAGCTTACTAATTTTCCCGTAATTTCGTGAGCTTTTCTAAATGGCACACCTTTTTTAGCTAAATAATCAGCCAAATCAGTAGCATTTGAATATCCATTAGCAGCTGCTCTTAGCATATTTTCTTTAATTGGTTTCATTTTTGCAATTAGTTTTGTAATTATTATTAGACTATCTTTTATGGTATCTTGAGTATCATAAACACTTGCTTTATCTTCGCTCATATCGGTATTATAAGCTAGTGGCAAACCTTTCATAATAGTTAGCATTGAGATTAGATTGCCATAAATTCTACCTGTTTTGCCACGCATTTTTTCGCATACATCGGGGTTTTTTTTCTGTGGCATTATGCTTGAACCCGTGCAAAAATCATCACTTAGCTCAATGAATTTATAATCATTTGAATTAAAAATAATTAGCTCTTCACAAAGGCGTGAAAGATGGCTAAAACAAATTGCACTAACACTACAAAACTCAAGCATATAATCTCTATTGCTAACACTATCAATACTATTTTCACTTGGCTTTGCAAAGCCAAGTTCATTTGCGCTAAAAAATCTATCTATATTAAAAGTAGTCCCCGCAAGTGCAGCCGAGCCTAACGGACATTCGTTTAATGAGTTGTATAGATTTAAAAATCTATCATAATCTCTTTTAAACATCCAAAAATACGCCATTATCCAATGCGAATATAAAATCGGTTGAGCGGTTTGAAGATGAGTAAAGCCTGGCATAATTAAGTCTAAATTGGTCTTAGCTTGGTTTAAAATCTCTTGCATTAATTCTTTTAAATTAGCTCTAATTCCTAATACAAATTCTTTCATTTGTAATATTCCATCTAGTGCGGTTTGGTCGTTTCTACTTCTTGCAGTGTGAAGTTTGCCAGCACTTGCACCTATTAAAATACTAAGTCTTTTTTCAATAGCCATATGAATATCTTCATCGCTTATATTAAACTCAAATTTATTTTCTATAAATTCGTTTTGAATAATTTCTAAGCCTTTTAAAATCTCTGCTAATTCTTGAGAGTTTATGATTTTTTGACGCTCAAGCATTTTTGCGTGTGCTATGCTTCCTTTTATATCTATTAAAGCAAGTCTGTTTTCAAGTGGCAAAGTCGCTGTGTAATTTTCTACTAATTTATCCGTAGCTTGGCTAAATCTACCGCCCCATAATTTTTTCATACTATTCTCCTAATAAAATTCCTTCTTTAAGCCCATAAGCTGAAATGATAAATTCAAAATCATCAAATAAAGTATCAATAAAATAAGCCCCGCAAAGCACTGCAAAATCTCTATTAACTCCTAGCATTAAATCTCTTTTTTCGGCATTATTTGTATTAATAAAATCAATTAATTTATATAATTCATCTTTATTTACAATGCTATTATGAAACTCTAAATCATCAATATCTTTATAAGCAATATTTTTTGCAATACTTTTTGCAAATATTCCCGTTTTTGATGCTAGAACAATTGGTCTTGGATAGCTTTTAAGCTCGTTTTTATAAGGGTTTAAAAGTGTATATGCGTAGTCTTTAATATCTAAGTTTTTTTCTTTTACGCTTTTATAAAAAGATAAAAGTCCTATATCAAGTAATAATTTTTTATCATTACTCGTAATTTCTGTTGAATACCCACCAACATCTACTAAAGTAAAATCACCTTGAATTGAAATTCCAACCCCTAATCTAGTAAGCCTTGCTTCTTCGTTTTGGCTTAATATTTTTAATTTAAAGCCATATTTTTGATAAAGCATATTAGCTATTAAATCAGCATTTTTACTTTTTCTAAAAATTGCAGTAGCAACTACTTTTGCCTTGCTTAAATCGTAATTTAGCTCATCAAGTGCATTGATTAAGACCTTAATTCCTTCATCATTTATACACTCGTTTTCATAAAATAGTCCTAAGTTTAAGACCTTTTCGTAGTTTTTTAAAACCTTATCAAATACAGCTATTTTAAGAGTATTTGAGCCTATATCAATTGCTAAATTCATTTAAAGTTGCCTTTATTAGCTTTAATAATTTTTCATTATCAATATCTTTTAAAACCTTTACTAGGTTTAACTTGCTTAAATCAATGCCTATATTCATATTAAGATTTTTATCATATCTTAAGCTTTTGCCCCTTGCTTCGCCACAAGTTTCTATATCTACATAATATTCATCGCTTTTACAAATGCTAGAATCTAGCAAATATGCAATTATTAAAGCATCGTGTATCCAAGTGCCAATGCTATTTCTTGTAAGCTCTGCATAGCTTATCCAAGGCTTAATACTTGTATATAAAAAATCACATAATTTATTATTAATTGCTTTTATTTCTTCTAAATCTTTATGAGTTAGGCTAGTTTGCATTGTGATATTGTAAGGTGCTAGAGTGATTTTTGCCCCACTTCTTAGCACAATCCTAGCAGCTTCTGGGTCAAAACCAAAATTAGTATCTTTAGGGTATTTACTCATATCAAATACCCCGCCCATAATTAAAATCTCTTTTACATTTTTTGCAAACTCATTATCTAAAATACAAGCTTGAGCTATGTTTGTAAGTGGTCCAATAGCACAAACAATAAGCTCATTTTTATAAACTCTTGCTAATTCGCATAATTTATAAACAGCGTTTAATTTGGCGTTTTTATAAATTTTAATAGGTTTAAAATCTTGCCATAAGTGTTCTAATTTAAAATTATAAACACTCTCATCAAGTCTTTTTCTCCACGGCGTTTCATCTTCTAATAAAGCCTTGCTTGAGCCTAAAAATACAGGAATTTTAATCCCTAATTTAGAAATTAAATTCCTTGCGACTGCATAAGCTTTATGATTTATCACATTTCCGCTTAGAGTTGTTATTGCTTTTAAATCAATCTTTTTACTAGCAATTGCAAGTGCTAGGGCTAAGCCATCATCAGTATTAGCCCCACAAATACCATTGCCTATATCAGTGTCAATTACGATTTTCATATAGCATCTTCAATAAGATTTAAATCTCTACCCCTAGTTTCAGGAGCAAAAAATGTAGTAACAAATCCAATTCCTGCCATAAATATAAAATAAGCAGCGATTAAATACCAATTATGAGTTAGATTTATAAAATAAGTTGCTAAAAATGGTGCAGTTCCACCTGATAAAATGCCACCGATTTCTTTAGCTAGTGCCATTTTTGTATAACGATTTTTGCACCCAAACATTTCAACTCCGTAAGCTGCTTGAACTCCAAAAATCCCTAAAGATGCAAGACACATTCCTACGACAATTACACAAATTACTATTATTTCATTTTTGCTATCAAGTAACATAAATGCAGGAACTGCATAAATCATTAATAATAAGCAAAATATCCTATACATAATGCGACGACCAAATTTATCGCTTAGCCATCCAGATAATGGAATAACTAAAAATCCTAAAAATGAAGCTATTAAAACCCCTGTTGTAGCTATTTGTTTATCTAATAATAAAATAGTATAAACATAACCTACTAAAAAGCTTTGAGCTATATAAGATGGGGCGTTTTCTCCCATTCTAAGACCTAGCATAATAAAAAATGATTTGTTTTTTTGCCAAAAAGTTTTGTTTTCGGTTTTGTGAGTTTTTAAATTTTGTTCTCGTTGTTTTTGCATTTGTTCTTTTTGTTTTGCAAATACAGGTGTTTCTCCTACAAAGCGTCTTAGATATAAGGCAAATGCAGCTATTAAAAAGCTAAATATAAATGGCAATCTCCAGCCCCATTCTAAAAAGTCTTTATCATCTAAAAATCCAAGTAAAAACCAAATTCCACTAGCAATTAAAGTCCCACTATTAGAGCCTAGTGCAATGATTGATGATACTAAACCACGATTTTTGCTAGGTGCGTATTCGCCTAACATAATAGCTCCACCGCTAAGCTCAGCTCCTGCTCCAAAACCTTGTAAAAATCTTAAAATTACTAATAATAAAGGTGCTAAAATGCCTATGCTATTATAAGATGGGATAAATCCTATTAAAGTAGTCGCTGCACCCATTAAAAATATAGTTATCATCATAACTTCTTTACGACCATATTTATCTCCTAATCTACCAAAAAAGAAAGCTCCAATAGGTCTAGCAATAAAGCCAACTCCATAGGTTGCAAAACTAAGCATTAGAGCGATTATAGGGGTTTGCTCTGGGTAAAAAACTTTACCAAAAACGGTTGCAGCCGCAAGGCCGTATAAAACAAAATCAGCATATTCCATAGCAGTTCCTAGCCAACAGCTAATGATTGCGTTTTTAAAGGATTTTTTGCCTTCTTTTGTCTTTAAAATATCATCTTGAATTTGATTCATTAAATCTCCTAAAATAAATAATAAAGTAAGCTTAAGAAAAATGCCGAAATTAAAGCACTAGCAGGTAAGGTTATCATCCACGCTAAGCCTATTGGCTTCATCATTTTCCAATTTGCGTTTTTGTTAAATACTCCAATTCCTAATACCGCACCTATTAGAATATGAGTTGAACTGATTGGAATTCCTAGTTGAGTTGCTAGAAGTATTACAATAGCTGAAGCAAACTCGGCACTAAAACCTGTGGTAGGCTTGATTTTTGCTAGGCTTTTGCCAACGGTTTTAATAACGCTTTTGCCTAAAAACCAAAGCCCAGCAACTAGTGAAATGCCAAATACTAACATTACAATAGTAGGCACTGCTGAAGTTGGATTTATTGTATTTGTGTGTAAAATATCTAAAATCGCAGCAAATGGTCCAACTGCGTTTGAAATATCGTTTGCTCCGTGAGAAAAGGCAAATGTGCAAGCAGTAAATATTTGAAACCATGAAAAAATACGATTTACTGCTTTTTTTGGTTCGCCTTTTTTCATAATATTAATAATTCCTACACAAATTATATAAGCACTAATACAAATTAATAAGATGATTAATCCTATACTAAAATGACTAAGTCCTGTATCAACATTATTTAAGGCTTTAAAAAATAACATAGATGAAATTACAAAAGCTATTAAAGTAGCTAAAACAGGTATGCGTTTGCTTAAAAATCCTGCTACATCAACTGCTTTTTCTTTTTTTGTAAATTCTTTTAATTTATTTGCGTATTCGCCTTTTTCGTTAAGCAAAATGCCGTAAAGCTCACTATATTGCTTAGATTTTTCGCTTTGCATAAATTCATCTATATATTGTTTTTTATACTCTGCTTTATCTTTTTTGATTTGCTTTAAAATATTTTCCTTTTCTTTAGTAGGAACTACAATGAATTTATAAACTAACGAATAAACAAAATAACTCAAAACCCCGCCTAATACAGGAGATATAAACCAACTAGCAACAATGGTTCCTATCCCACCCCAGCTAACTTGAGTAGCGTTATTTTCGGCTATGAAACCTAAAGCTAGTGCAGCACCTAAAATTCCGCCTACTATTGAATGAGTTGAACTAACTGGTAAAGATTTATAAGTAGCTATAAAAATCCAAACACTAGCAGCACACAAAGCACTCATCATAACATAAGCAAAGTGCATAGGTTCTATGTTTTCTTTAACGCTTACAATACCACTTCTAATAGTAGCAGTTACTTCAGCACCAGCAAAAAATGCTCCGCTAAATTCAAATATCGCAGCTATTATTAAAGCTTGTTTTATGCTAAGAGTTTTTGCTCCAACACTCGTTCCAAAAGCATTTGCAACATCGTTTGCACCTATATTGAATGCTAAAAATATTCCAAAAATTGCAGCAATTGTAAAGAATATATAATAATTTGTGGTGCTATAACCCCAAAACAAAAAGCCAACACAAACGATAGCAAAAAGTATCGTTATAATAATGTTTTCTCTTGCCATTACCTTTCCTTTTTAAAAAATTGGGCTAATTATAGACTAAAAAAAATTGTTAAGATTTCTACAATGTAAAATCTTTGTAAAATATGCTAAGATACGCAAAATTAAAAGGAGTGTTGATGAAAAAGTTTTTAGTATTGGTATTTTGTGTTAGTGCTTGTTTTGCTAATAATCAAGTAATTTGTAACAATGCGAATGATTGCTATAACATAGGAATTGCTAAGGCAAAAGAAATGCAAATAGCAGAATCTATTAAGTATTTAGAAAAGTCTTGCGAGCTTAATTATATGTCAGCTTGTATGGAATTAGGAACTGCTTATATTTATAGTGCTAAAAGTAAGGAAGAATTTACTAAAGGGATTAATTATTATATGTTAGCTTGTAATAATAATGAGCCTATATCGTGCCACAATATAGCGTATATGTTAGAGCAAAGCCAAAATCCTGCATTAATGAATGAAATAAAGAGTTATTATGAAAAATCTTGTAATTTAAGATATTTAAATGCTTGCACTAATTTAGGAAATATTTATTATACGAAAGAAAACAATAAAGAAAGAGCGAAAATGCTTTATGAAAAAGCTTGTAATTTAGGAGAGGCTATAGCTTGCAATAACTTAGGTAACTTTTATTATTATACCAATAAAAGCTTGGCTAAGGAATATGTAAGAAAAGCTTGTGATTTAGGCTATCAAGTAGCGTGTGAATATAAAATAGATTAAATTATAAAAAGTGCAAAATTAATTTTTCTAGCTAATTCCTTTTATTTTTGATAGTATGAAAATAAAAGGAATTTAAATTGGTAAGATTTTTTAATAAAGTTGATTTTTTTATTTTCGTATTGAGTGTAATTTTTACGCTTATTGTATTTTTGTATTTAAGCATTTAACTAATTTTTCAGCCTTAGATATAACTGCTAATTCTATATTTATTATATTTGCAAATGCTTATTATTTTTATCTGTATTTAAAAGATGAATTGTTATATGATTCGTTTTTTGTATTTATTGGCTCTTCTTTTATTTTAGTAATCTTAATATACGGCTGCATTATTTTATGAAGTATTGGAGTTGGAATTTAAAAGCGAGAATAAATCTCGCTTTTTATTTAACCTTGAATGATTTTTGGCTTAGAAAATGCTCTTAAAGGTCTAATAACACCTTTGAATTTTTCAATCTCTACTAAGGTTGTGTGAGCTGTGTTTGATTGAGCTAGTTTTGATGTTCCTTTATCACGAGTTAGCACATTTACGCATCCGTGCTGACAAAGTGATTTTTTCCCATAAACTTCAGGGTCATACCAAGCACCTTCACAAATTATAATAGTATCAGCCCTTACAATATCACTTACTAATGCACCTGCTAAAATTTCGCCCCTATCATTATATACTCTTACAATATCGCCTGTTTTAATACCTCTTGCTTTTGCAGTATCAGGATGAATTATCATAGGCTCTCTGCCATTTACTTCAGCATAATTTCTAATAAGTGAGTTATTTAGCTGAGAGTGTAGTCTAAATCTAGAATGAGGACTTACAACAGCAATTGGATATTTTTTAATTTGTTCTTTGTTACCAACCCACTCAAATGGTTCAAACCAAGCAGGATGACCTAAACAATCATCATAACCCATTTTTGCAATTGTTGGAGAGAAAATCTCAATCTTTCCACTTGGTGTTCCTAATCTATATTTATGCGGATTGCTTACAAAATCACTAAGTCTTGTGTAATACTCTGTATCTTTATTTACTTTATCAAATCTAACAAATCCTTTATTAAGTGCTTCGTCAAAAGTTGGCATATCATATCCTAATGTTTTTCCTTGTTGTAAAGCGTCGTTATAAATATATTTCATCCAATCAAGCTCGGTTGCTTTTCCTTCTGTAAATATTTCTTCTACTCCCCATCTTTTACAAATTTCTTTACAAATCCAAAAATCGCTTTTACTCTCTCCCATAGGTTCAATTACAGGCTTATTTAAGAAAATATATTCAGAATTTGTACTAGCTTCTATATCATAACGCTCAGGCTCAATAGCAACAGGTAAAACAATATCACTTAATTTTGCTTGTGAAGTCCAAAATGGTTCAGCTGTAATAATCGTATCAACCTTTTTAAATCCTTCAATAGCACGATTTACATCTTGATGGCGAGTAAAAAATGACCCACTAGCATTAAATGCTACTTTAATATGTGGAAGTTTTATTTTTTTACCATTTTGGTCAATTATTTTACCTGGGTTTAGCATAGCGTCAATACTTCTTGAACTTGGAATTGTTATGTTTTCAAATTTTTTCCAAGGACTATTTTCGTCTCCTAAATCATCGCTTGGAATAGATGAAAGTCCTTTTAAAGTAGGTGCTATAAATTTATCAGCACCTTGAGAATAATATCCTAAACTAAACTCAAATCCACAACCCTTGCTTCCTATATGCCCTAACATTGTTGCTAGTATTGTTATCATCCAATGTGCTTGCTCGCCGTGGTCTTGTCTTTGTATTGCACGACCTGCAATAATTATTGATTTATTATCGCATAAATCATCTGCTAATTTTTTTAATGTTGTTGTATCTACTCCACAAATATTGCTAGCCCAAGTTAAATCTTTTTTTATTCCATCATTTTCGCCCATAAAGTATTCTTTAAATTTATTAAAGCCAACCGTATATTTTTTAATAAAATCTTTTGCATATTTTCCACTTTCATATAAATAACAACACATTCCTATCATCATTGCAGTGTCTGTATTAGGGCGAACTGATATTAATTCACTTTCAATATAACGATTTGTATTATTAGCATATACATCTATGCTATAAGTTTTGATTTTTCCTGCTTTACTTAGTTCTTTTAATTTTGTGAAATATTCATAATTAGTGTGAGTTGGTGTGCCAACTGCAATTTGATTTGTTACTAGCGGGTCAGTTCCCCAAAATACAACACTTTTTGCATTTTCTAAAATACTTTTCCAAGTTGTAGGTGCTTCATAAACGGTGTTTGAGCCAAAAATATGTGGTAATATTACCATACCAGCACCGGTTGAATAGTCTCCACTTTCTTCAACATATCCACCTAGGATTTTTAGCATTCTATGAGCTGTGGTTCTTCCCCAGCTAATTTTACCCCAGCCACCCCACCAATAGCATTCGCCATATATAGCTTCAGGGCCATATTTGTCAAAATTTTCTTTAAGCGCTTTTGCTGCTAAATCAAGTGCTGTTTCCCAACTAACTCTTACAAATTCTTCTTCACCCCTTAAATCGTTTTTCTTTTTTCCTTCTAGGTAGCTTTTTCTAACACAAGGATATAAAACACGGCTTTCGTTTTGTGTTCTATCTGGAACACAATTATTCATAGTATTAGGGAATTTATCTCCTTCAAAAGGTGTAACGCTAACGATTTGAGAACTATTAATATTTGCGTAAAAACTACCAAACCTATCAGATACTAAAGCCTTTTTATCATCAAAAATTGTATCTTTGATACCTTCAATTTTGCTAGCTTGTAATCCAACTCCTGCTACTGCACTTAGTTTTAAAAAACTTCTTCTTTTCATATTCTTCTCCTTTATTTAATGTCTTTTGCGTGATTTTGTAAATATTTAATAATTAAGCTTTTTTCATCCTTGCTTAGCTCCACATAACCAGAACTTATCATGCTTTCAAGATTTGAAGGCCATTGATTTACCGAATATTCTTTAGTATCGTGCAACAAATGACAAGGCGAGCAAGTTTGCTCGTAAAAACTTTTTGCATTTTTAAAGATTTCATCTTTGCTAGCTACTAAATCATTTGAATTTACATCAAAAGTTATGCTTACTTTATGCCAATTTTCTCCATATTCATCTTGCAACACTTCAAGCATTTTAATGTATGGATTAGCGTCACCTTTGTATGTTGGATTGTCATTGTTATCGTGAAAACTCATATAATTTTCAATTTGAGAAAAACTTTTAACTATTTCTTCTTGATAATTATCATTAACATATCCAATTAGCTCAACTTTGCTAGTATCGTTATTGCTTGAAATGACTTTTACAGGTGCTAATAAACTAGCAGTTCCTATTATTTTACCATCAAGTTTAATTTCAACATCTTTATTTAAGTACATACTATTTGCTAATGCAAAAGATGATATAAGACAACTTATAAATAACTTTTTCATATAACTCCTTAAAATAAAATTAATTTTTATATTTAATATTTTAAACTAATAAACTTATGAAATTATTAAAAAGAATAATATTTATTATTCATTTTATTATGAGAATTTAAAACTTAATTTGATATATAAAAAATAATTCTTAAAGAATTTAAATTATCATATTATTTAATATTTATTATGATAATTAATTTAAATATAAGTTTGTTTTAATAATATTTATCATTCTCATAAAAAAGGATAAAAATGAATATTAAAACAACAATTTCTTTAAGTTTAGTTGCTGTTTGTGCCAATGCACTTAGTTTAGAACAATCAATAAAAAATGTAGATTTAGATGGGTTTTTAAGGTATCGCTATGATGCTACTAGAGTTAAGGATATTGCTTTAACTCAACCAGCACACAAAATTAGATTAGATTATAAATTAAGCCTAAATTTAGCTGATAATTACAAGGCTAATGCGGTGTTTAGATATGATACAAAATCTTTTAGTTATTCAAATAATGCTTATATTAAAACTAATGATAATTTTCATTTAAAAGAAGCGAATTTAACTTATACTAATTTTAATACAAGCTTTAGTTTTGGTAGATTAAAAGTGCCTAGTATGTTTAATGATGGGGTTTTGGTTACTTCGTTTTTGATTGATAATCATTCTTTAGATAATACAAATATAAATGCGTATTTTGTAGATAATTTTGATTTGAGTGAAAGTAGTTTGATAAACGAAAAAGCAATAAATCAAATATCTTATAAAATACCACTGAAAGCTACAAATCTGCCAAAGAATTTAAAATCACAAATCTATAATCAAAACCTTTATGGGCTAAATATTAATTATCATAATGATTTAATAAATCTTACTTTAGGTGCTGATTATCTTAATGATTTTGCTATTTTCTATGGAGTGGATTTGAAAAGTTATTTAGGAGATAAGAAGAGTTATCATTATTCTTTTAATTCTCAACTAACTAGCACATCATTAAAGCAAAATTACAAAACTTCTCTAAATGCAAGTAATTCTATATTTTATGGCGTTGAAATTCTAGTCGGATTTAAGAATTTTGATTTTGAGTTAGGCTATATAAATTATGGTAAAAAGGATAAAGCAAATTTTGTAACTTGGCATGATAAAGGATTGCTTTTGCATTCGGGAAAAACGATAATAGATGGATTTTATGGTGGAATAGGTAAAAGAGAATATTTGTATTCAAATATATCTTATAAATATGATAATTTTAATTTTTTATTTAGCATAATTGATGGCGGGGTAAAGCTTGATTTAGCTAAATATAAGCAAACAGAATTAATGCCAAAAATTGTTTATAAATATTCTAAGAAATTAAAATTTAGCGCATTTTATGATTATGCGATTACTAAAACCGATATGAAAAATATTAAAACTTATAAAACTAGATTAGAAGCTAAATACTCGTTTTAACTATATTAAGAATTGAATTTAGGAATTTAAAATAAATATATAGTTTTAAATTCCATTTTTTAATTAGTTTTTATATAAATTATATTTTAAGATTTAATGTTTTCTTTGATAGCTGCTTTGATAACTTCTACAAATTCTCTACTATCTAAATAATAGTTAGGATAGGCCTTCCTTAGTGTTTTAATTTTGTCTGATGATACAAGCACTACATCAGTATTGTTTGCATTTTTTGATTTTTGTTCTAAAAAATCATAATATTCTTTAGCTTTTTCAAAATCTGATTTTTTATATCCAGTAATCCTTAAACGCCTTGTATTCATATCAAGGTCTATTACAAAATAATAATGTATCTTTTTTTGAAATTCTTCAATGTTTTTGCTAGATACTAAAAGTCCAGAAAGCATTGCTAATATGTTGTATTTTTTATCTAGTTCTAAAATCTTTTGGCATATTTCTTGTTGTGTAAATTTATTATAATTTTCGTGAATTTTTGTTTGTTCTATCATACAAAACAAAGCACTTGATAATCTAAAAAATTCTTTATATTGTTCTTCCCCTTCACCTTGCTTGATTTTTGATTTACTAGTTATTCCTAAAACTTCCACTGCTGTAGCCCAAAAATGCTGCAATTGTGTTCTAAGTTGTAATTCTAAGGCTCTTTTTGTCGTATCTTGATATTCATAAATCTGATGGATTGAGCGGTATCCATCATCTTTTGGTTTATTGATATAATCACTAGTTCGTAAAAGTTTAAATTTTTTTATACCCTTAAGATAGGTTTGTTCCATAATTTGCTGAAAAGTTTTAGTATTGTCAAGATTGGTAAATACTATCCTAAGTCCTGCAATATCTTGCATTCTATCAAGCTTCATATCTGGAAATCTTTTTAACTTGTATTCAACAGAATTTAGCCTTTTTAATCTTCTTGCTACTACTATAGGGGTAATTTTATTTGTTTTTAGTTTTCTATTAATTGATGTTGCAAAGCTTGACATTATTTGAGCGTGAACACTTCTCCAAAAAGACACTATCTCATAGTCGTTTTCAGTGGCAATACCTATTCTTATATTATCTCCAGCTTTTCTTACTTGTTGTTTGGTTGCAATTATATCGTTTTCGCCCATTTTTACTCCTATTATTGTAATTTTTAATATCAAAATCAATGCTTTTTCGTAGTGTAGTATATCAAAAAGTAATTTAGTTAATATTAGAATTAAACAACATAACGAAATTTAAGACTATTTTGTGGATTTCATTATAGCTTGATTGTAAAAATTAAATAAGAATAAATAATAAATTGTAGGAATTTAAAATAAGAAATTTATTTTAAAATTCCTAATTTAAATTCTTAATACACCACATTACTTCCACCAACAGGAATGTAAATAATATCACTTTTTGAAATATCTGTAAAATTATTATTTGTTTTTGAAATTCTTCCTGTTAGAATTTGTTTTAAAGATTCTAAGCCTAATAATTTATTGCATAATTCACTTCTAGTTTTTAGTTTTTTTACCACTATAAAATAATCATCAGTAGTAACTTCTAAACAATCAGTATTTTTAATAGTAAAATACTTATCATCTTTTAGACTTTGAGAAGTCATATCCTTTAAATTACTGCTAAAATTTGTTTGGGTTGTATAATAAGAGCCTAAATCACTAATTAAAATAGCAAGGTTTTGAGATGATTTTACTATTTCAGCATCATCTCTTGTAGCATTTAGTTTAGGAATTGCAACTGCTGCTAATACACCTAATATTACAATAACAAATATAAGTTCTATCATTGTGAATGCTGTTTTCATTAACTTCCTTAAAGTAACTAACCTAGATTAGTTTCTAGGTTAAAAATTAACATTTCCGCCACCGAGTTTGATTTCATAGGCACTAGCTATTCCTTGATGATTTTTTATATCTTTATTTCCCATAGCTGCTCTTACACTATTAGTTGCGAAGAATGATTTGCAAACACCTTTATCAAAGTCCGGAGAAGCAAAAATTTTAATAGTGCTTCCACTTGATTCTGCATTGATTGTTACACAATTTAAATCTTTAATATACAAATAAGCTGTTGAAGTGTTTGATGTATGTGGTTGCATTACTACATTTGTCATATCTTGTATATTGGTAGCAAAACTTCCTTTAGCTGTGTAATAAGAAGCTATATCACTAAGAAGTGTTGAGAAATTACTAACACCTTTTGTAATTTCAGCGTCATCTCTCGTAGCATTTAGTTTAGGTATCGCGACTGCTGCTAAGATACCTAGAATAACTATTACGAAGATTAGTTCTATCATTGTAAAAGCTTTTTTCATCTTTGTCCTTTAAAATTTAAAAAAAGCTAAGCTTGGATTTTACCAAACTTAGCTTTGTAATATTCATCAAATAAAGTGAAATTAGAAAGAAATATTTCCGCCACCTAGTTTAATTTTATACCCATCACCAGTAGATACATAGGTTGATAATTTAGCATTACCTAGAATAGCAGCTATACTACTAACTTTATCAAATGAATCACAAATTGCATCAGTTATGTTAGCACCAGCTTTAATAACAACTTCACTTCCTGTATCAGGAGCTGTAATTGTTGCGCAAGTTTTACCTTTAATTTGGAATTCTCCATTTGTTCCTAAAGCAACATTAGTCATATCAGATAATTTTTTAGCAAACGAACCTTTAGCTGTGTAATAAGAAGTAATATCGCTTATTGCTGTTGAGAAATTGCTAGCTGCTTTAGCTATCTCTGCGTCATCTCTTGTAGCATTTAGTTTTGGAATTGCAACTGCTGCTAAAATTCCTAAAATTACGATTACGAAAATCAACTCAATCATTGTAAAGCCCTTTTTCATGGCTATCTCCTTAAAAAATAATTTCACTTTATTTACACAAATGTGAAATTAAAATCTATTAGATATATGAAAAATTCCATCGCAAAATCTAGCTAAATTAGACTTAGTTAAAATATTGATTTATTAATTTCGTAAAATAAAATCAAGATTTATAGACAATAAAAGAATTTAAATAGTATTTATTTAAATTCTTTTTAATAATCTTTGGTAAAACTATGTTTTTATCAAAGATTTTATAAAATAAAAAATCTCATTTATAAGCTTTAAGGACTAATATGAAAGATTATTCGCATACTTTATTTGATGTTTTGAGCGAGAGTGATTATGCTAAAAAATTAGCTAAATTTGATGATTTTTACGATGATTTTTTAAGCAATAACCTAGCTTATAATGAATACGAGCCTTTAGTTTTAGAAGAGCCAAGTTATGCAAAAAGCCTTGAGATTATTCACCCAACAAGGATTAAAAGACCAAAAGAACTAAGTTCTGATAATGCTTTAGCAAAGACCTTGCACCAAATAGCTCATATTGAATATTCAGCAATTGACCTTGCATTAGATGCTGCTTATAGATTTTATCATACCGGCGGGCTTTTGTTTGCGAGTGATTTTTTAGAAATAGCTAAAGAAGAATGCTTGCACTTTAGTCTATTAAACGACGCTTTAAATGAGCTAGGATATAAATACGGAGATTTTGGGGTGCATACTAATTTATTTGACGCTATGAGAGCTACTAATTCTAGTTTTAAGGTTAGAATGGGGGTTGTGCATAGGCATTTAGAAGCTTGTGGGCTTGATGCTAATCCTTTTGTGGTTAAAAAAATAAGCAGCACAAAACACCAAATAAAATCAAAATTATTAGAAGTTTTAAAAATCATCTTGCACGATGAAATAAGCCATGTAAATAAAGGCGATAGATGGTATAAAAACGCAGGTGGGACAAATGAGAATTTTTGTGATTTACTCTTAGAATACAAACACCTAATAAGACCTATTAAAAATATGAATGAAAACGCTAGAATTATGGCTGGATATACCCAAGATGAATTAGATGAAATAAAAAAGAATTTTAATTAATATGCTAGAGAAAATATCAAATCAAATATCAATTTTAAAAGACTTAGAACTAATTTATAATAATACTAAAATTAATTTTGCAAAAGGCTTTGAATTCGCCTTAGATTACGATGAATTATTAGCAAAATTAAATGATTATAATTTAGAAGAATTAGAGCAAATCTCAATTAATTTAGAATATTTGCAAAAAAATTATATAAATGAAATATTGTTTTTAGAAAATGCACTTAAGGATAAATAATGTTAATTTATGGATTAGATTATATAAAAAATCAATTTACAGCTTTAGAATTTGAATTAGGACTTAGTGTAAATAATGTAAGTTGTGTAAAATTTAGCGAAGAAATATTAGCAAAGCCAAATATTAAAAGAGCTATATTTTGCGATACTTTAAGTGAAGTTTTGCAATCAAATGCAGCACTTTGTGAATACATTATCCCAAATGCTAAAATCTTAAAAGACAGCGTATTTTTAGCAGAAAAATATTTATTTGATAGCAAGATTTTATCTTTTATAAAAGATACTAGCGATATTGAAAAAGCTGCTTTAATAGGTGTTGATGCGGTGCTTTTTTGCGATTTTAAAGACTGCAAGGATTATTATATTTAATCTAGGAATTTCCTAGATTAATTAGCAAAAATTCTAATCCCGACATCAATTACTACAAGTATTATTAATATACTTAATAAAGTAATTAATGCTGCGTTAGACTTAGGTTTTATCTCGCTTTTAGCTTTTTCAATTTTCTTTAATTTATCATTTAATTGATACTCAAATTTATTTTGCTCTTCGCTTAATTTTTTAATTTGTTCTTTTAACTCTTGATTTCTAGTTTTAAGCAAACTTGAAAGCTCGTTTTCTAATTCGTTGATAGTATTTGCATCAACTTTTATTAATTCTTTACTTGTTTTATCCATTTTAATCTCCTTTAATGTTTTTATTAAATTCTAAACAATGAAAATTATCGCTAAAGCCAAAAAATAGATATTTAATGGCATTTGCGTATTTAATATCGCTAAATTCATCTACTCCAAATTCCATCAAAGCTCTTGATTGTTTTTTAAAGCTATGTTTTAGATTAAGTTTATCAAAATAAAAGCACAATTCATCATAATTTACATTCCAAGTAATATCACAATTTGCAAATAATTCTTCTAAATTAGCGTTAAATGGGTCAATTAATTGATGATTTTTAAATATTCTTAAACTAAACTCATCATTTAAATATGTAGAAAAATAATCAAATGTTAAAAAATAAAATTCCTTACACTTCTTATCTAAAGCACTTAAAAAATCATATATCATAGGAGAAAATTCCAAGCGTTTTTCAAGTTTATCTTGTAAATATTCATAACTATTTTTATGCTCTTTAAAGATTATTTTGCCATTTTCAACGAAGCCAAATTTATGATTATCATAAAGCTCACAAGCAAAAGCGTCAAATAATTCATTTGCGATAAAAAAGGCATTATCACTACTAAAATCATCAAAATAATAATGTTTAAATTCCACATTCAAATTCTTTTTTTGTAAAGCCCTTAGATTGTCGTGTGGCTCTATGATTTTTACATTAATTTGCTTATAAATTTCAGGGCGTTTATCTTTTAAATATGTTAAAAAATCTTTTAATAAATACCCTTCATTTGCACCGATTTCTACTATATCAATAGGTAGTTTTAAAATCTTTTCATCAACTAAAAAAATAAATCTTTTAGCACACAAAAAGCCAAAAAGCTCTCCAACGCTAACAGCTGTATAAAAATCTCCATCTTTACCAACTTTTACACCTTTTTTATAATACTCTTTACTCCAAGTATCAAAATATTTGCTAAAAATCAATTAAAAGCCTTTGCGTTGAATTTATTTACAAAATCAAGTGGATCAACACTAACGCCTTTTATAGCAATTCCAAAATGAAGATGAGGTCCACTAACCCTGCCCGTATCTCCACTAAGTCCTATAATATCTGATTGTTTTACAAAATCACCCACTTTTACATTAATCTTGCTTAAATGATAATATTGCGAATAAACGCCGTATCCATGATCAATCACAACGCTACCACCTGAATAATATCTATCTTTTGCAATAACTACTACTCCATCATTACTAGCTGGAACGCTAACTCCAATTGCTGCTCTAAAATCAGTGCCTGAATGATAACTCTTAAGAGTGTTTTCAAACACCCTAGCACTTCCAAAAGGGCTTGTAATAACGCTATCTAAAGGGATTATGAAAGGCTTATTAATATATACTTTTTCGGTGCTTTTTGCATAGATTTTCACTGCTTCATCGTATTCTTTAGCAATTCTTTCTTGCAGCTTTTTGTTTGGCTTAATAATTGATGGCTTTGCAAGTTTAATTTGCTCTTTTTTATATTCTCCTTCAAGCACTTTAAGGCTATATTCTTGATTGTCTAAAGTAATATTTAAAGTTTTACCACTTGAGCGATAATTTGGGGCTAAAATTAATAAGGTTTTATTATTTATCGGATATTTTGTGTAAGTGATTTCGCTTTTACTAATTATTGGATTTTGAATGCTAATATCAACTTTACCATTTATTAGATTATTTGATAGCAAAAATGTTGTAAAAAATGAGATAAAAAATAATTTTTTCATAAAATTCCTTAGTAATTTAATATAGAAAAGATTAGCAAAATAGCATAAATATTGAGTTTTTGCCACTTTTTGATTATCATTATCTTATATATTTTATTTTATTTTAAGTTTTAGGGACTACAATCATTTTTGAAAACGAAAGGATTTTTAATGGATAAAGCTAAGGTTTTAAGTGAAGTTTTAGAATACATTACAATCACTCATCACACAAGTGGTAGATTAAGACTTGATATATCTAGCAAGATAAGAGAATTAAAAGACTTAGAAAACTACGACATTGATGAAGTTTTTAATCTAAAAGGGATTAATGAAGTTAAAGTTAATAAAATCTTAGGCAAGGTTACTATTTTATATGATGATAAAATCATATCAAAACAAAGCCTTGATAATTTAATCAATGCAAAAAACATTGATGAGATTAACCTAGCTTTAAAGGAGCTTAACATTGCTTGAGCTAAGATTTGAAAACCAAGAGTTTTTGCAAGAACTAGAAAACAGCGATATAAGAAGAGCTTTTGAGCTAGATTTAACTAGCATAAAATTATATGAGTATTATGCTAATTGCTTTAGTGATGGTATTTTAAAAGATATTTTAAATGCAAAAAAGCAATTAAATCAATTGTTAATTAGCGATAATAATGCTTTATTAGTTGAGTGCAGTTTAAATGATGCTTATTTGCTACTTTTAGCAAAAGAATTTGAAATCGTTCAAGCTTATAAAATAGCGGCTAATGTTTGCAAAGATGAAAAGCTAAAAGACCTTATTTTTAGACTTTGGGCTAGTTCGGTTAATGAGTATCAGGTGGCTTTAAGAAAAAGCCTTGCGACTAATGAATTTAATGTAGATTCTTTAGTTAGTAATTTTTTAAAAGATATTTTAAAATAAAGGAAGATTATCATGCCAATTCCATTCATATTAGGTGCAGCATTAGGCGTAGCTGCAGTGACAATTTATAATAAAAAAGATAGTATTAAAAAAAGTATAAGTGAGTTTAATTCTCAAGATTTTGCAAAAAGTGCAGGAAAAATGACAGAAAATGCAATTTTAAAAATCTCAAAACTTAAACCTTGTTGCAAATGCGAGAAAGAAGTAGCTAAAAAAAGCTCTAAGAAGTAAAAATTATGCTTACATCAAATAGGGTTCCGAGTGATCATTTATTAAGCTCTAGTCTTAATAATTTTTTTACAACTCAAGATTTAAAAGCAAGTTTAAAGGTAGGAGTTACTAGCTATTTTGCAATTAAAACAAGCAATGATATAGCTAGGAAAGATTATAAAAACGCAATAGTTTCTGGAATTAGTGGAATTTTAATTAATCAATTTTTAGGAGAAAATAAAATGACAAATAATAATAATCCATATTTAAACAATAATCAAAATTACAATGTTAATCAAGGATATAATAATCAAAATTATTCTTATAATCCATATTTAAATAATGTTTCAAACAATAATTTAAATAATACAGCAAACAATAATCAAAATACAGGCTTTTTAAGTTCGCTAACAACTCAAGGAACAGGGCTTTTTGGCTCTCCTTTAGTAAAAGGAATTTTAATTGGTGCTGCGGTTACTTATTTATTAAGCAATAAAGATGCAAAAGATACTTTAGCAAAAGGTGTTGCAAAAATTCAAAGTTTTGCTAGTGCTGCTATTGAAGAATTTAAAGAGCAAGTAGAAGATGCAAAAGCTTCAATGCAAGAATAATTGTAAGGTTATTCATCACTCTAAAAATCGTCTTAGAATTAGGCTAAATACGCTTAATAATCTAAGCGATAATCATTTATTAGTAAGTGAGTTTAATCTTAATTTTTCTGGTGTTTTTGTAAGTGTTAATAATGCTTCAAAAAGTTTAGTTTTTACAAGTTCAAAAGAAATTGATAATAATTTAGCTCAAAAAATATTAGATTTTTTTAGCACTTATGAAATTAAGCAATTAAAAAAAGCAAAAGAAACTCCAAGTAAGGCTATGATTTATTCATCTATTTTAGCTTTAGCAAATAGCTATAAAACAAGCCCTATTTATGATGGTTTTGTTTCTAGTGCAACTGCATTGCCTTTATTAAAAGAAGGAACTTTAGAACTTATTGAAAATGGTTTAACTTCAAAAGTATTAGAAGCAGCAGCGGTAGGAGTTTCTTTATATAGAAAAGATTATAAAGCAGCAAATAGCACTAATTTAATGCTAAATATTGGCGAATATATTGAAGAAAGCGTAGTGGCAAAAAGTGATGATTTGATAAAAGAACTAGCAAAACCACAAATAACTCACGCTTGGGTAGAAGTTAATCAAGAGCTTGTTAAAAAAAGTGCAAAAGATTTGGTAGTAGGGGATATTGTAGTGGTATCTCAAGGAGATAATATAGCGGTTGATGGTTATATTGTTGATGGGATTGCTAGTATTAATCAAGTTTCTATGACAGGAGAAGCCCAAGCAGTTACTAAAAGTCGTGGAGATAGGGTTTTAAGTGGAACCGTGGTAGTTGAAGGTCGTATTAAAATATGGGCTGAAAGCGTTGGAGAAAATACATCAACGGCTAAGATTTTACATTATATGAAAGATTGCTTAGAAGAAAAATCAAAAATAGGGCAAAAAGCTTATAAATTAGCAGATAGTTTAGTGCCTGTTACTTTAGGACTTGCTGGACTTGCATATTTATATAAAGGAAGTGCAGCGATGGCTAGTGTGCTTCAAGCTGATTATTCTTGTGCTTTAAAATTAGCAACTCCTGTGGCATTTAAAAGTGCTATTTCTTATGCAGGAAGAAGACAGATATTGCTTAAAGGTAGCACTGCTTTAGAGAATTTAAGCTCGGTTGATACTTTTGTATTTGATAAAACAGGCACATTAACTTATGGAGATTTAAAAGTTGAAAGCGTTCATGTATTTAGTCCAAAATATGATGAAAAAACCTTACTAAATCTTAGTGCAAGTGCTGAAGAGCATTATTTTCACCCTGTTGCAGAAGCTATAGTAAAGGCTGCTAAAGAGCGTGGATTTTCTCATATTAATCACGGAGAAGTGGAGTTTATAGTAGCACACGGCGTTAAAACTAGCATTGATAATGAAGAAGTAATAATTGGCTCAAGGCACTTTTTAGAAGATGATGAAGGTGTTGATTTTTCTAGGGCTAATGCAAATATTAAAGAACTTTTAGATAAAGGCTTAACTCTTTTATATGTAGCAAAATCTAAAGAATTATTAGGCGTAATTGCTATGAAAGATGAAATTAGAAGCAATGCTAAAGAAGTCTTAGCAAAGCTTAAGCAAAACGGCGTAAAAGAATTAGTAATGCTAACAGGCGATATTGAAAGTAGGGCTTTAGAAGTTGCAAAAGAACTTGGAATTGATAAGGTTTATGCAGAGCTTTTACCACAAGATAAAGCAAATATTTTAGCAAGTTTAAAAGCACAAGGCAAAAAAGTAGCCTTTATAGGCGATGGTATAAATGACGCTCCGTCGTTAGTTCAGGCTGATGTTGGAATTTCTATGCAAAAAGGTGCTGATTTAGCAAAAGCTAGTGCTGATATTGGATTACTAAGAGATGATTTTGCTTGTATTTTAGAAGCAAAAGTTATAGCTAATGAAACTATGAAAAAAATTGATAAAAACTTTAGCACAACGGTATGGGTTAATTCATTCATATTAGGTGCTGCAACACTTGGTTTATTAAGCCCAGCAGCTACTGCATTTGCTCATAATGGCACAACTATTGGCTTATTGGCTAATGCTATAAAACATAAGCAATTATTTTAAATTATATTAGGAATTTGATTTTAAATTCCTAATTTTTCTTTTTAATTATTCTTTAAAATTTAAATATTTTAATTTTTATAAAACATTAAAATAATTATGTGTAAAATTGGCATTTTAAAGGAGTTAAAATGAAAAACAAATATGTTTGGATTGTTGTAGCGATTTGCTTTTTGCTTTTTGCGAATGTTGTTGGATTTTTGGATTTAGCCATAGTTTTAGCGGCTATATTTTTAGGCGTTAGACTTGGTGGAATTGCGATTGGCTATACTGGTGGGATTGGAGTTATTTTATTAGGTATTTTGTGTGGTATAAAACCAGGCGAAATTCCAACTTCGGTAATTTTAATCATTATGTCAGTAATTGCAGCAATTTCGGCTATGCAATTAGCAGGCGGGCTTGATTATTTGGTGCATATTGCTGAAAAAATACTTAGGAAAAATCCTAAAAAAATCAATTATTTAGCTCCTAGTATTACTTATTTTTTAACTATTTTAGCAGGGACAGGGCATACTGCGTTTTCTATGATACCAGTAATTGTTGAGGTTGCAAAAGAGCAAAATATTAAGCCAAAAGCTCCACTTAGCCTTGCAGTTGTATCAAGTCAAATAGCAATTACTGCAAGTCCTGTTAGTGCAGCTGTTGTTTATCTTAGCGGTGTGCTTGAGCCTTTTGGGTATTCTTATTTAACATTATTAAGCATTTGGATAGGTAGCACTTATTTAGCTTGTATGCTTAGTGCTTTTTTGGTAACTAAGTTTTCAAATCTTGATTTAAGTTCTGATGAGTATTATCAAGAATTACTTAAAAAAGGCGAAATAGCAAAAAACAAAGCACTCAAAAAGAGATTATTAAAGGTGCTAAGACTAGCGTTGTGATTTTTGTTATCGGTGTTTTAGCTGTTGTTTGTTATGCGACTTATATTTCAGGCTTAAAAGCTGATGAGATAATTATTCCAAGAGATAGTGCTATTATGTGCGTAATGCTTAGCATTGCTACTTTTATTGTATTAAGCACTAAAATCAATACTTCAAAAATCATTGAAACAAGTGTATTTAAGAGCGGTATGAATGCTTGTGTTTGTGTTTTAGGTGTTGCGTGGCTAGGAGATACTTATGTAAGCGCTCATAGTAATGAAATAAAAGAATTTGCTAAAGGCTTAGTAGAACAATATCAATTCTTATTAGCTTTTGCCTTTTTCTTTGCTAGTATGCTTTTATATTCTCAAACAGCAACTGCTAAAGCAATAGTTCCATCAGTAATTGTTGCACTTGCATTAAATGAAAACCCAGAAAACGCAAAAATAATCATCGCTTCTTTTGCAGCAGTTTCAGCACTCTTTGTGTTACCAACTTACCCAACATTACTTGGTGCGGTTGGAATGGATGATACAAAAACTACTAGGATAGGAAAGTATGTATTTAACCATTCTTTCTTTATTCCAGGCGTTTTAATGATTGCTTTAAGCGTTGCTTTAGGATTTTTATTTGTGAAATTTATTTAAAAAAAACTTGAAATTATCATTATTTTTTGTATAAAATGTATCCTTTTTCAAAAAAGGATACATTATGAAACGACTTACTTGGAGTAATAGACTTACATATATTTTAACCGTTGCAGGTGCTACTATTGGATTTGGAGCTACTTGGAGATTTCCTTATATGGTAGGAGAAAATGGTGGTGGTGCTTATGTTTTATTATTTATAATAGCTATGTTTTTAGTCGGTGTTCCTATTATCTTAGTGGAAAATATAATAGGCAGAAGAATGCATAAAAATAGCGTTGATTGTTTTAGTAAAAAATGGCAATTTGTTGGGTATTTAGGGCTATTTGGAAGCTATGCGATTATGGCTTATTATATGGTTTTAGGTGCTTGGGTAATTAGCTATATTGTTAATATTATTATGTCTATGTTTAATTTAGGCGGGCTTGATTTAACTTCAGTAATTACAGCAGAGCAAACTAGCTTACATTATCAAAAAAATATAGAAAATGACCCTTTAATGATAGGAATTTATACATTTATTTTTGTATTTATTAATTGGATTATTTTAAGGCGTGGAGTTATTGATGGAATTGAGCGTTCTGTTAAGTATCTAATGCCGCTTTTGTTTTTATGTCTTATTGCTATGGTTATTAGAAATGTTACTTTAGATGGGGCAATTGAAGGGATTAAGTTTTATTTATATCCTGATTTTAGCAAGATTACACCTAGTATATTTTTATATGTTATAGGACAAGTATTTTTTGCTTTATCGCTTGGATTTGGGGTTATGATTACATTATCAAGTTACCTTGATAAAGGCGAGGATTTATTAAAAACAGCAATTATTACAGGTATTGTAAATACTCTTGTAGCGGTTTTAGCAGGATTTATGATATTTCCTTCTTTATTTTCTTTTGGATTAAGTCCTGATGCTGGTCCATCATTAGTATTTAAAACCTTACCAATAGTGTTTTCTCATATGCATTTTGGGGATTTCTTTGCTATAGTGTTTTTTGTTTTATTATTAACAGCTGCACTTACTACGAGTTTGCCTATTTATCAAGTAATTATTTCTGTATTAGAAGAAAAATTTAAAATCTCAAAAAATACAGCGATTAATTTAGTTTTAGGTGGAATTTTTATATTAGGAAATATTCCTGCTTTATTAAGTTATGGAGTGCTTGATAATGTTTTAATTTATGGAAGAAATATTTTTGATACATTTGATTTTATTAGTGGAAATATTTTATTTGTAATTACAGCTTTACTTTGTGTAATTTATGTTGCTTTTGTTTTAGGTAAAGATGAAGCTTTAAGAGAAATTAGCAATAATTATGAACTTAAAAATCCACTTTATAAAGCTTGGTTTTATTATATAAAATATTTTATTCCTATTGTAATTATTGTAATTTTTATAAGTGGTTTTGAGAATTTAAAATCATATATTTTGGGATTTTTTAATTAAATATTTTACGATTTAGCATTAGCTAAATCGTAAGTATAAATTATTTTTTGTTTTCTACTTTTTCTTTTTTGTTGTGTTTTGATTTTTTAGCTTCTTTACTTTTTTTATTTTTCTTAGCTTCTTTTTTTGCCTTTTTAATTTCTTCTTTTGTTTGTTTTACTTCTTCTTTAACTACTTCTTTTTTTTCTTCTACTTTATCGCTAACTTGTTTTACCACTTCTTCTTTAGCTTTTATTTCTTCTACTACCTTTTGCTCACTTTTTTCTAGTATTTTTTCAGCTTTTGCGCCATTGATACATTCAGCACTTTTGCAATCTAAAACATCAACTGCAGGAATTTCAGCAGCACATAAATTAAGGCCTATAAAGGCAACTAATGACAAACATACTTTTTTCATTTTTATCTCCTTTTAAAAAAGTCGCGAAATTGTAGGAGCGAATTATTAAAAATGGTTAATAAGAATAAATTATTTTTATCAACATTAATTCTAATTGATAATAATGAAAAAAATAATAAGTATCATTTAGATTTTATTTATTTATAACTCATACAATAATGAGTAAAATTATTATAAAGGTTATCTTGTGAAAAAAATATTTTTGCTTATTTTTGCTATTTGTATATCTTTAATAGCTAGAGATGATGTTGATTATTTCAAGGAAAAAGATTTAATTATAGAAAAGCTAAATAAAGGTTTAGAAGCCTATAAAAAAGGTGATGCAAAAACTGCAAGACAACTTGCAAGTGAAGCTTATTTTCAACATTTTGAAAATATGGAAGGTCCTATTGGAAGAAATATTGGTAGAAAAGGCTATTTGATGGAGAGAAAATTTACCAATCTTCGTGGTTATTATGGGCGTGGAGAAAATATAGGCAAAATTGAAGCTTTAATAGATGGTTTGATATTTGATTTAGAAGAAGTAACGCCAGTTATACAAAATGGCTTTAAAATAGTTGCAGTAGCGTCTGATCCAAATTATGATAAAGCAAAAGCTGAAATGAATGCAAGAGAGAATTTGTTGAAAACTTGCATTGAAGGTGAGATGATGTTTGGAGCAGATGAAAATAGTGCAAAAACTAAATGTGAAGAACAAAAAGCAGCAGAATTAGCCCATCTTAGCAAAGAAGCAAGTGGAGAAATCACAAAACCAACTATGCAAAAAGAAGTTTATGATAGTTTAGAAGACCTTCAAGCAGCAGCTGCGATTGACCCGAAATTACAATATGTATATGATTTATTAAGTGAGAAATTTGACGAAGCTATTCAATACAATAAGCAAGGAGAATTTACAAAAGCAGCTGATACAATTGGCGTTGCAAGAGAAGAAATATATATAAATACAAATATTGAAATTCTAATAAATGCAACAAAAAATCTTAATATGAGAAGCAAGTTAAGAAGTTTTGGCAGTGATATTCGCGAAGGAAAAGTAACTGAAAGCGATATGAGAGCTAGAAGTGAAGAGATATTAGATTCTATATTTGATGTAATGACTAAAATAGATGCTAGTAATTTAGATAAATTAAAATTAGTTGGATATGTTGATGAGACTAAGAATGTAGATTATACTCAAGTTGCAACTGATATTAAAATAGCTTTAAATAAAATAGTTCAAGACTATGAAACAATGGGAGAAAAAGCAAGTATTGATGCTCTTCAAAATATATATTTAGACATTTTTGAAGCAAAAGGAATGGAGAGTAAAATTGGTGCTGTTAATTCAAATATAAAGCTTGAAATAGAAGCAAAATTTACTAAAGGAACAGCACTAATTAAAAGTAAGGCTTCTAAAGATGAGTTAATTGCTAATTTTGATGAATTAAATAAATTAATTGAAAGTCAGTTAGATAAAATCAATGATACAAGTGTTTGGTTTTTATTTATATCATCACTTACTATTATTTTAAGAGAAGGTTTAGAAGCTTTAATAATAGTAGTTGCAATAATTTCATATATTATTCAAAGCGGTAATAAAGACAGATTAAATATAGCTTATTCAGCACTTGGTAGTGGTGTTGTTTTATCGTTTATCACTGCTTTTATAGTTTCATATTTTATTAAAAATTCAGGACAAAGTAGAGAGCTAATAGAAGGTGTAACAATGCTAATTGCTGTTGTTTTATTATTTTATGTTGGCTTTTGGCTACTTAGTAATGCAAGAAATAAAAAATATGCAAGTAATTTAAAAGAGCAAGCAAGATTAGCTATTACAAATGGCAGTGCTAAAACATTATGGTGGACCGTGTTTTTAGCAGTATTTAGAGAAGGTGCTGAAACAATATTGTTTTATCAAGCATTATTGATTGATTCTGGTTCTAGTGCTGGACTTAGTGCTGTTTTAGGTGGTTTAGCTCTTGGTATTGTTATATTAGTAGTTTTATATTTCTTACTTAAAGCTGGTGCAATTAGAATTCCTATAAAACAATTTTTCTTAATAACCTCAATTATTATTTTTTATATGTGTTTTGCTTTTACAGGCAAAGGGATTATGGAACTTGTTGAGGGCAAGGTCTTAACTCCACATCTCATACCAATGCAATTTGAAAGCATTACTTGGTTAGGATTATATCCTTATTATGAGAGCTTAATTTTACAGGCAATAATCCTCGTCCTATTAATAGGAGGAGTTGTTTATATGCAAATCAAATCAAAGGAGAAACAATGAAAAAATCATTGCTTAGTTTAGTAGCAGGTGCTTTTTTAGCGTCTTCAGTGTTTGCAGGAGAAGTTGAAATTCCTACAATTGATGGTGCAGAAAGCTATAAATTACACGGAATGGAAATAGCAGCTGTGTATCTTCAACCAATTGAAATGGAACCAAGAGGTATTGATTTAGCAGCGTCTTTAGCTGATATTCACTTAGAAGCTGACATTCACGCTCTTAAAGAAAATCCAAATGGTTTTCCTGAAGGTTTTTGGATGCCATATCTTACAATTGGCTATAAATTAACTAACCTTGATAATGGTAAAACAAAAGTTGGAAAACTTATGCCAATGGTAGCTGATGATGGTCCTCACTATGGTGCAAATATTAAAATGGATACAGGAATTGGTAATTATGAATTAGAATTTGTAATTGATAATCCTGAAAAACAAGGTTTTGGTCGCCACGTAGATAAAGAAACAGGTGTTGGCGAGTGGTTTGATACATTTAACGTTAAATACAAATTCAAATACACAGGAACACCTGATAAATAAAACTTAAAATATAGAAAGCTTAGGCTTTCTATAAAAAATATACAAAAATAAGGACAATAATGAGTATATATTTTGTGCATATATTTTTAGAGTGCTTTTTAGTTAGTTTTTTTACAGCTTTTTATGCTAAAAATTCATCATTAAAATTAAATATTATTTTTACTTTAGTTGGTTTTATTTTTGGATATATTTTATTTTATATATTCCACTATGAAAAAGTAGATAGAATAGGGGTATTAACAGCTAATATAATTTTATTAGTTACTTTATTTTTTAGCTTAATTAAATTAGTAATTTTTAAAAATAATTCTTTATTTGCTTATATATTAAGCTTTTTTATATCTTTAGCAGCTTCTTTAAAATACTTTTTATTGTCAGTTGCTTATCCTATATTTTCATCAAGTTTGTTAGATACTCAAGGGATTTTAAATTTTGGCTTTATTTTATTAGCTATTTTTATTTGTATTATTTTTTATATTAATTTTCTTTTTGCTAATTCAAATTCATTTTCAAAATCAAGAATTTGTATTTATGTAATTTTTGCAATTATGTTTTTAAATACTGCTTTTGCTGAGATTATGTATTATTTAATTAGAATTGGAGTTAGTGATAGCTCTATTTTGCTTAGTTATATTACTAAGAGTAGATATTATGCCGAGTTTTATTATTATATCTGCTTGATTTTAGGTATTGTTTATGTTGGCACTTGCTTAAAAAATAGACCAAAATATAGAGAAAAAGCTTGTGATTTTGACATAGAATATAGAAAAAATATCGCAAAAACTTTTAGTATAAATTCTCATTTTACTATTCATTTTATATTAAGTATTAGTGCTGCTTTAGTTATGTTATTTTATGATTTAGTAGATTCTAAACCTATTCAAGTTGATGAGCCAAAAATCATTACTCCTAAAAATAAAGATTATTTTGAATTTGATGCTAAAGATATTCAAGATGGTAAATTGTATCGCTATGCTTATATTTCTAGTTCTGGTAAGGAAATTAGATTTTTTATAATTAATCGCCACGCAGGTAAGCAAACTCCTGTAGTAGTATTTGATGCTTGTAGTATTTGTGGGGATAATGGCTATGTTATGAAAAATAATGAATTATTATGTGTAGCTTGTAATGTTAGGATATTTTTACCTAGCGTAGGTAAAGAAGGTGGTTGCAATCCAATTCCTTTAAAATTTGAAGTTATCAATGATAAGATAATTGTAAAAGTAAAAGATATATTAGGTGGGGAAAACTATTTTAGTAAAGTAGTTGAAATGCAAGTTCAAGACCCAGTAAATAAAGAAAAATTTCTAAACACAAAAGCTAAGAAAACCTATATTTATAATGGTATTAGCTATTATTTTAATTCTGATGAAAGTTATCAAGAATTTAAAAAAGACCCATCAAAATTTGTAAGCTCAAGTGATAAAGCTTTATTTTTGATTGAAAGAAGAAGTTAGGAGTAAAAATGTTTTTAAGAATAGTAAAAAAATCAATTTTAGGCAATCCTATTCAAAAATTATTAAGTTTTGCGACTATTTTTTTAGCTTGTTTGCTCCTTGCTTGTATGCTTAATATAACTCTTGGGGTTGGCAATCAGCTAGGAAAAGAGCTAAGAAATTATGGAGCAAATATTAGTGTTTTACCACAAGGCTCATCTTATAGTATTGAAGTTGGTAATAAAAGCTTTAAATTACAAAGCGAAAGTAAATTCCTAAATCTTGATGATTTGAGAAAAATTAAAGATATTTTCTGGTCAAATAATATAACAGCAATAGCTCCATTTAAACAACGCCAAGTAGAATTTCAAGGCAAAAAAATCAGTATCTTAGGCACATATTTTAATAAAGAATTAGTCATAGAACAAGATAAATTTGGTAATAAAACCGTGGTATTTGATACTGGATTTTTATCTCTTTTACCTTTTTTAAAGACTGATTTAAATTTTGTAAATGATAATAGTTTAGAAAATGAAGTAAATATAAGTGAAAAATTAGCAAATTCTTTAAATCTTAAAGCTAACGATACTTTCAAAGTGCTTATAAATGATAAAGAAGTAGAGTTAAAAGTAGTTGGCATTGTGAGTAATTTGGGTGATTATGAAGATAAAATTTTAATTAACATAGATAGATTAAATGATATTTTAAATGAGCCAAATACTTATGAAAGAGCAGAAGTATCAGCTCTAACAATTCCAGAAAATGACATAGCTCATAGGGCAAGATATGATATAAAGAGTTTAAATCAAGTAGAATTTGATAATTGGTATTGCACAGCTTTTGTAAGCTCTATTGCATATCAAATTGAAGAAAATTATAAAGGAGCAAGTGCAAAAGCTGTTAGTAAAGTAGCAGATGCTGAAAGCTCTATCGTTAAAAAAATTCAAGGTCTAATGGGAATTATTTTTATCATATCTTTAATCGTTGCAAGTATTGCAGAAGCGTCTTTAATAAATAGTGATGTTTATAGAAGAAAAAAAGAAATAGGTTTGTTTAAAGCATTAGGCGCTAGTAATTTACAAGTTTATTTGGTTTTTGCAATTGATTATTTGTTTGTTAGTTTAATTGCTAGTATTTTTGGTGCTGTATTTGGATTTTTTGTAAGTGATATTATATCTTATAGTATTTTTTCTCATAGTATTGAATATAACTTCATAATTATATTTATTTGTATGTTTTTTGCTAGTTTGGTGGCTTTACTTGGCTCATTAATAGCTACTAAGAATTTTGTAAATCTTGAAATAGTTGAGGTGTTATATGAGCGTAAATAACTTTTTTTTCACACAAGTTAAAAAGAGTATAGTTTTTTCAAAACAAAGATTAATAATAGTTTTAATATCAATTTTTATAGGAACTTGCGTTACTAATGCTTTTTTAAATATATATTTTGATATTGACAATAAAATGAGCAAAGAGCTTAAAAGTTACGGAGCTAATATGCTAATTAGTTCTAAAAGTGATGATTATTTAGATATTAAAGAAGCTAATTTGATTAAATCAAAAATTAGTAAAGACAAATTATTGGCTTATTCTCCTTATTTATACTTTAGCCCTGTTTTTTCTACAAGGCAATTAATAGTAGCTGGGGTTGATTTTGATGAATTTAAAAAAATCAATAAGTTTTTATTAGTTAAAAAAGGTAGCCTAAGTCAAAGCGAATATTTAAAAGATAATAGTATTTATTTAGGTATAGACTTAGCAAATACGCTAAAAAAAGACATAAATCAAAAACTACCTTTAACAATAGTAAAAAATGGTATTCCTTATGAGAAAACTTATATTATAAAAGGGATTTTTTCTACTGGAGATGAGATTGATGCTATGGCTTTTATCAATTTAAATTCTGCTAAAGATTTATCAGGTATTAATGATAAATATTCTTATGTATCTTTAATAGTTGATGATGATTTTGAAAACCTATCAGAGCTTAGCAAAATAGCAGTAAGCAATAATGCAGAATTAAAACCAATTTTAAGTGTTAGTTTAAAAGAAGGAGCAATTTTAGAAAAAATAAAAGGTCTTATGTTTTTGATTTCTATTGTTATTTTAATAATTAGCTCAACAAGTGTTAATACAACTCTTAGTTCAATTATTTTTTCAAGAAAAAAAGAAATAGCCTTGCATTTAGCTCTTGGGGCTAGTTTTAAAGATATAGCAAAATTATTTGCTTATGAAGTATTTATTTTAGCTGTTGTTTCATCTTTATTAGGCACTATTGGTGGGTATTTTTTAGCACAGATTTTAGGCAATATTATTTTTAATGCTAGTATAGATTTTAGATTAAGTGCTTTTGTGCTTTCAATTTTTATATCATTATTTTTTGCATCATTTGCTGCGTATTTTCCGATAAAAAAAGCATTGCAAATAGATATAGTAGGTAATTTAAGAGGAGAATAAATGAGTATTATTAAGGTTAGTAATTTACATAAAAGATTTGATAAAGCCCATGTTTTAAAAGGTCTTAATTTTGAATTAAATCAAGGTCGTTGGCTTAGTATTGTAGGTAAGAGTGGTAGTGGAAAAACTACGCTTTTAAATATTTTATCATTGCTTGATAATGCAAGTGAAGGCGAATACTTTTTAGATGGTATTAATGTAACTCATTTAAGTGAAGCTGATAAACAAAGAATAAGAAGAGAAAAAATAGGGCTTATTTTTCAACAATTTCATTTAATACCTTATTTAAGCGTATTAGAAAATGTTATGTTAGCTCAATATTATCATTCAAGTATTGAAGAAAATGATGCTAAGAAAATCTTAGATAAAGTAGGATTGTTAGATAGATTAGAGCATTTACCTAGCGAATTAAGTGGTGGTCAGCAACAACGCCTTTGCATAGCTAGAAGTCTTATTAATAATCCAAATATTTTATTAGCTGATGAGCCTACTGGCAATCTTGATGAAGAAAATGGAGAAATAGTTTTAGATATATTCAAAAAATTAAGAAGCGAAGGCAAGACAATTATATTAATTACTCACAATCCTGACTTGGCTAAAAATGGAGATGAGATAATTACTATTAAAGATGGACTTATAGTGAATGAATAAAATTCTAATAGTTTTAATACTTTTGTTTTTTGTATCTTGCGAAGATAATAAGCTAGTATTAAATAAACAAGCTCCTAATATTCTTGCAAAAACTACAGCTTTAAATAAAATAGAGTTAAAAAGACAAGGTATAGAATTGATAGAATTTTGGCAAAATGGTTGTGCTGCTTGTCTTAAAGTAATGGCTGGATTAAATGAATTTGCGAATGAAAATAATATTAGTATCTATGCAATTAATTCTATTGATGATTTAAATACTATTAAAAAACATGAATTAGAACACCAATATTCAAATATGATTTTTTTAAAAGATGAAGAAGACATTAGCTGGAGCAGGTATGATATTTTTGCTGTGCCGACTTTATTTATTTTAAAAGATGGAGTTTATGTGGATAAAGTATTAGGCGATAGAAGTTTGGAATTTTTAACTAATAAGATTAAGGAATATTTATGAGATTTTTTCTAGCAATTTTCATATTTTTACTTTATGCTTGTAAAGATGAAGCAATGTTAGCTTTAAATTCAAAAGAGCCAATACATTTAAGTTATAGTGCTAAAGAACAAGCGTTAAAGGGATTAAATGAGCCTTTTATGTTGTTTTTTTACACAAAGGATTGCGGTGTATGTGCTAAACAAATTCCTATCTTAAATGAGCTTAGTAAGGATTATAAAATTATTGCTGTATTAGGTGGTATGAGAGATTATGATATGGCAAAAGAAAGCTTAAAAGGTGTTACATTTGCTACTATTTATGAGAGTTTAGATGTTGAGTATTTAAGCAATGTAGTAGGTGGTGTTTGGGGTGTGCCTGCTATGTTTGTTTATGATAAAGATGGAAAAATGGTTAAAAAATTTATATCGCTTACTCCAAAATCTGTCTTAGAAAATGAATTAAATATGTTGATTTAATATTAAAAACGCATAAATAAAACTTAAAATATTTTGCATCTCAAAATAATTAAGAATTTCATTTGATACTTTAATATTTAAAATTAGCAAAACTTTAATTGGTATTACAAAACTAAAAGGTTTAGAGTTTAAGTTACTCTTCCTTTTAGTATAAATTTTATTAATTGTTTTCTAAAATACTTTTAGCTAGGGCTTTTGCTTCTTTATAATCTACCTTTCCACTGCCTAATAATGGAATTTCTTTTATCAAAATATATTTACTAGGTTTATAAATTGCTAGTATTTCGCTTTGTTTTATTAAATCTACAAAATAATCAAATTTTTCTTCACTACATTCAATTAATAAAACTACCATCTCGCCTTTTTTATCATCTTCTAAAGAAGTAGAGCAGATTTTTACTTCATCATTATTAATCACTTTAGCAACTTCGCTTTCAACAAGTCCTAAAGAAATCATCTCTCCACCAATTTTTGCAAACCTTGAATATCTATCTACAATGTATAAAAATCCATCTTCATCTAAATGTCCCTTGTCCCCTGTGTTATACCATCTAATGCCATCTATTTCTTTTATAACTTCGGCAGTTTTTTCGGGATTATTTAAATACCCTTGCATTACTTGGTGTCCGCCTATTAAAATAAGTCCATCTTCGTTTGCTTTTAATTTTTCATAGCTTAGTGGATCAACTATTCTAATAGCAGTGCCAGGTAACGGCATACCTACGCTTTTATCTTTATTTGCTCTATGTAGTTGCCAATATGTGCTATCAAATTTATTAGGTAAATTCACACTTGCAACAGGTGTTGTCTCGGTAGCTCCGTAACCTTCGTAAATATTTTTTTTGAACTTTAGTTCAAAAGCTGATTTAATCTCGGGCTTTAATTTTTCAGCACCTGCAACTACAATTCTAAGGCTATCAAACATAATTTCATCTATTTTTTTATTTCTTGCATAAATTCCTAAAAATGTAGAAGTTGCACACATAATGCTAACATTATTTTTTACTATAGTTTTTGCAACGCCTAAAGCATCGGTAGGGTCAGCACAAGTTGCACTTTTTATCCCTTCTATTAAAGGCATAAAGGTAGTAACGGTTAGTCCAAATGCGTGAAATGGCGGTAAAGATGAGAGTATTACATCATCATCTTTTGCACAAATTATGCTAGAAATTGAAGCAATATTGCTTAAAATATTTTTATGGCTTAACATAACTCCTTTAGGCATTCCTTCGCTACCACTACTAAATAAAATCGCAGCTGTTTTTTCATTGCTTAAATTCTTAGTAAATAAGGCTTGTAGCATAAAGCTAGGTAAGATACTTATTAAAAAGAGTTTAAAGATAATATCTAGCTTTTCTTTTTTTATTGCTTTTATTAAATCTTCTAAATAAATGATATTTACATTTTCTAATTCTAATTTAAAGCCTTTATTTTCTAGCTTTTCTAAGAATTTAGATGATGTATAAATATGCTTTATATTTGCACTTTCTTTTGCTTGATTGATGGCTTTTATTCCTGCGGTGTAATTTAGATTTACTATGGTTTTTCCAGCAAATAAACTAGCTAGATTTACAAGCGTTGAAGCAAATGAAGCAGGTAATAATATGCCTATATTTTCATCGTTAGGGATTTTTTTACTAAGCACTAGGCTTAATGCTAGGAGTTTTTTGTAGCTTATATCTCCTGCTAAAGGGTCGTTTATCGCTATATTTTGTGAGTATTTTTTAGCACTTAGGATAAAGGCTTTTTCTATTGTTTTTAGATTATCGCTTTGAGTTTTTGTAGCTAAGAATGATAGTTCAAACACTTTAGCTTTTACTAATTCTTTACTTGAATGTATGCTAAGGGTTGTTCCGAATGCTATTGCTATTTCTCTTTTACCGATTTTTTTATTTCTTAGATTGTATTCTTCATCACTTCTTGAAAACGAACTACCCCAAAGCCCGTGGATATAAAAAGGAATTATAATCCCATCATCTTCGCTTAAATCCTTGCACGCTAATTCAAATCCGCTTTTAAATTCATTTAAATGTCCGTGTCTTGATAGAGTTCCTTCAGGGAAAATACAAACAATTTCGCCTTTTTTGATATAAGTTGCAATTAATTCTAAGGCTTCTTTACTTGCAGCAGAGCTTACAGGGATTACTCCAAAATGCTTTATAAACATTCTAATATACCATTTTTGATAGTATTTTCTCTCCATTACAAAATGCACTTTTTTAGGGATTGCCATTTGTATAATAGCCCAGTCAATAAAGGAAATATGATTGCCTAATAATAGCACTCCTTTATTTTGTGGAATATTTTCAAACCCTGCTACTAATAATCTATATTTTTGATAAAAAGCAAGGCTTACTATTATTCTTACTAAAGAAAAAGGCAGTTTTATTAATACATAAAAAGAGCCTAAAAAACTCACAACTACAATGAAATAAAACAAATATAAAACATCAATTTCTAAATAAGCAAAAAAAGTAGCAAGTATGACAAAACTTAGCATAAAAATATTTTGAATAAAATTATTTCCTGCTAAGACTATACCTAATTCATTTTCTTTAGCATTAAATTGTATTAAAGAATTAAGAGCGATTGTGAATATTGCCCCAGATATGCCAAATATAAAAAATACAAGTGCAAAGGCAAATAAATTATTAAGAAAGCTTATTAATAATGAGCTTAAAAATAATCCTAAAGCACCAAGCGGGATAAGCCCTAATTCAATGTAGTTTTTAGAAAATCTACCTGCAATTATTGAGCCTACAATAACGCCTATTGCACTAGCTGCCATTACGCCTTGCACATAAAAGGTGTTTAATTCATTTAGATGAAACTTAGCAAATACAGGAAAAGATACTAAATATAATTGAGAAATAGCCCAAAAGAAGGCAATTCCTATTATACATAGCCAAATTACTTTATTTTGAAATATTAAGCTAAGGTTGTTTTTAAGCAAAACTCCTTTTAAATAATCGTTTTTATTGAATGCTAAATTAGAATTTTCGCTTTTAACCTGCGGTAATTTAGACGCTAAAATAAATTCTAAAACACTAAAAGCTACTAGTAATAAGCCTAGTGGAGCTACTTGAGTTAATATATCCTTACTCGTGCTAAACTCGTTTAATAATAATTCAAAACCTAAAGAAAATACAAGCATTCCGCACAAAATAGCCACAATACTAACAGCATTTATAGCACCATTTCCCATAGCAAGTTGCTTGATGCCGACTAGCTCTTTAATATAACCATATTTAGCAGGAGAATATAAGGCTGATTGAATACCCATAATAAGCGTCATTATAAAGGCTAGATAAAAATAACCATTGTAATAACTAAAACAAATGATTGATACTAAAAATATATTTGCTAAAGCAGTTATTTTCATAACCTTATTTTTAGGGTATTTATCAGCTAAAAATCCTGATATTGAAAAGCTAAAAATATAAGGTAATAAAATTAAAGCATTAATAATTGCAGTTAAAAATAATTGCGTGCTGCCATCATAAATCTTATAAACCGTGTTTTGAATAATGATTTTATGTCCTAAATCAACAAAAGCATTCAAAAACCCAACTAATAAAAATGCGATTATTCCATTGATTTTTAAAAAATCGTTTCTCATTTATAACCCCTAAGAAATAATTTATTTAATTATTTTTTATTTTATTGTAAATTAGTTATAACGCTTTATAAGGTGGTTATAAATATGGTTGGTTTGATTATTAATTGTTTTGGAATTTGAAAAATAAATGTATTTATGAGTATTTTTAGTTTTATTAAACGCTTATAATATTTATAGGTAATAAAAGCTTATAATACTAAAAGTAATTTAGCTAGAATTATTTAAAAATCTAAAACTAAACAATAATTAGTGATTTTAAAAGTTATTACATTATTGATTTAGCTAAGGTATTAATTTAAGAATTTTAAATGTATGATTTAATTGCTTATTATTTATATTTTAAGTGATTTTTATACATAGTTAAGATAACTTATTTATTGTTTAAAAGGTTGTTTATATCTGATTTTTCAAGTCTATGTAGTAGCCATTCATCTTTTGTATTAGCTCCTATTTTTTTATAAACTTCAAGACTTGGATAGTTGTCTTTAAGACAAACCCAATCAATTCTTTCGTAATCATTTTGATTGGCTATTTTAGCTAGCTCTTTTATAAGTGCTTTTCCTATTCCTTTATTTCTGTATTCAACATCAACGAATAAATCTTCTAAGTAAATTCCACATTTTCCTAAAAATGTAGAGAAATTATTAAAATACAAAGCAAATCCAACAGGCTTTAAATCATAATAAGCTATTAAAACATAAGCTTTTTGTTTTATAAATAAGTTTTCTTTTAAAAGTTCTTTAGTAGCTACAACGCTACTTGATAAGTTTTCATAATCAGCTAATTTTTTAATAAATTCTAAGATTAAATCTAAATCTTTTTCTGAAGCTTTTTGTATTGTAATCATTCTATAAACGAAATTCTATAAACGGAGAAAAATCTCCGTAATATTAGCGTTTAAGTTCTTTAATTCTTGCAGCTTTACCGCGTAATCTGCGTAGATAGAATAGTCTTGAGCGTCTTACTTTACCATGGCGAACTACCGTAATACTTTCTAGACTATCAGAATAAATTGGGAATATTCTTTCTACTCCAACACCATTTGCACCAATTTTGCGAACCATAAAAGTTTCACCTGTGCCTTGACCACGACGAGCTATACAAATACCTTCAAAATTTTGAACCCTTGACTTATCACCTTCTTTAATATGAATAGCAAGTTTTAATGTATCGCCAGCTCTAAAATCAGGAATATTTTTTCCTTCAATTTGTTTAGCTTCAAACTGCTCAATATATTTATTTCTCATAGTTTTTCCTTAAATTATTGTGCTTAGCAAGTAAATCCGGGCGGTGGAATTTGGTCTTGCAAAACGATAGATGATTTTTTAAAAGGCTAATATTAGCGTGATTACCCTTAACAAAACTTGAAATTGAATAAAATTTCTTAAAAATATTATTTTTTTTATATTCAAATATAAAAGGTTTAGTAAAAGATGGGGCTTCTAATAAATAATTTTCAAAACTTTCTTCTACTAAGCTTTCTTGTTTTATTACTCCATTTATATTTCTAGCAATTGCATCGCACATACAAAGAGCTCCTAATTCCCCGCCCGTTAGGACAAAATCACCTATGCTAAAAACCTCATTAGCATAATTTTCATACACTCTTTCATCAATACCTTCATATCTTCCGCATACAAAAGTAATTTCACTTTTTAAAGCAAGTCTTTTAGCATCAATTTGTTTAAAAGGTTTTCCTGTAGGGCTTAAAAATATAATATGAGAATTTTTATAATTTTCTAAACAATCAAATAAAGGTTGGCAAGCCATAAGCATACCTGCTCCGCCGCTGATTTTCGTATCATCTACTTTATTATGTTTGTTTGTAGAATAATTTCTAGGATTGTCAAAATGTAGTTTTATAAGCTCTTTTTCTCTTGCAATTTTTAAAATGCTTTCATTAAAATAGTTTTCAATTAGATTTGGAAATAAACTTATAAAATTAAATTTCATTACGAATTTTCTAAAATACTTTTAGAATTATTTACCTTGATAATATCACTTACTGAAATTATAAAATTATTGTGAAAAGGTATATAAAAACTCTTAGCTAAGCCTAAATTTACTAATTCATCGCTAGTTTTTATCTCTAATAAATCATTAGCTCCTGTTTCTAAAATATCAACAACGCTACCTAAAAACTCATCATCTTGATATACTTTTAACCCAATAATATCAAAATAAAAATATTCATCTTTTTTAAGCTTAATATTTTTTCTAGTATTTTCAATATTAGAGTAAAGCTCCATATTTACAAGTTCTTTAGCCTTATTTATATCTTCATATCCTACAAATTGCACTAAAGAATTTGAAAAATCAAAAGATTTAATTATGAATTTTTTACCATTTTTATCAAAAAATTCAGCTTTAGGTTTAAATTGTTCGTAAAAATCACTTTTATTATGAAATTTTAAAAAACCAAGTAATCCGTGAGTTTTACCAATTTTAGCAACATAAACTAGATTATTCATCAAAAGTTTTTACCGTGATTTTATAATTTAATTTTTGAGTATTTTTGTGATTAACTGCTATTGTTTTAATTGCGGTTATGATTTTTCCTGATTTTCCAATAAGTCTTCCGGCATCTATTTTAGTAGCCATAATAACAATATCTATTAGGTTATTTTCTTTTTCTTCTACAAAAATTTCTAGCCGCTCAGGATTTGCGGCTATTGTTTTTGCATATGTAAAAATAAATTCTTTTACCATTATTTTGTAATTCTTGCTACACGATCGCTTAATTTAGCGCCTACGCTTTTCCAGTAAGCTAGTCTTTCAGCATCAAATTTGATTGTTTCAGGCTCGCTCATAGGATTGTAATATCCTATACTTTCAATCCAACCGCCATCTCTTCTTTTTCTGCTATCTGTTACTACGATACGATAAAAAGGACGCTTTTTTCTACCCATTCTTGTTAGTCTTACAACTGTCATTATTTTCTCCTTGATTGATTTAAAGATTTTTTATAAACAAAAATTGTCTATAAAAAAGCTTTAAATAAGTTTAAAGCTTTAAAAATTTTTAATTATTTTGGAAAATTTCCTTGATTTAGCATAGAACCTAACCCTTTCATACCACCTTTTGAAAGTTTTTTAGCAATTTTTGATGCATTTTCAAATTGTTTTAAAAATCTATTAACTTCCATTTGAGATAGACCTGCGCCTTTTGCAATTCTTGCTTTTCTAGCATTGTTTAATAGGCTTGGAGTTTCTCTTTCTTTTGGGGTCATTGAGCTAATCATTGCCTTTATATGTATCATTTCTTTAGAGCTTTCTAAATCTATATCTTTTACTTTATTAGCAATGCCACCAAGACCTGGTATCATTCCAACTAATGAACCTAAATTCCCTAATTTTTTAACACTTTCAAGTTGATTTATAAAATCATTGAAATTAAATTCACCTTTTTTGATTTTTTTGCTTAAGATTTTTGCTTCTTTTTCATCAAAAACTGCTGAAGTTTTTTCCATTAAAGTTGCTAAATCGCCTTCTCCCATAATACGACCAACAATTCTTTCTGGAACAAAACTCTCAAAATCTCCTACCTTTTCGCCAATACCTACGAATTTTAAAGGTAGATTTAATAATTTTGCTATACCTAAAGCAACCCCGCCTTTAGTATCTGCATCAAATTTACTTAAAATAACACCACTAATGCCTATTTTTTCATTAAATGTTTCTGCAGTTTTTACACCTTCTTGACCACTCATAGCATCAGCTACATAAAAACTCTCATAAGGATTTATTATATCTTTTACACGAGCTAATTCATTCATTAAAGGCTCATCAATCGCTAAACGACCTGCAGTATCCACTAATAATACATCATATAAGCCATCTTTAGCTTTGTTAAGAGCATTTTTTGCTACTTCGCAAGGGTCTTTGCTATCCATTGAAAATAAATCAATTTCATTAGCTTCACATAATTGTCTTAATTGCTCTACCGCAGCAAGTCTTTGTAAATCACACGCTGCTACTAGAACTTTTTTCTTTCTAAGTTTTAAATAATTTGCTAATTTTATCGTGCTAGTTGTCTTTCCACCACCTTGTAAGCCTATCATCATTACAGATGTTAAACCACTTGGAGAAAATCTAAATTCGCTTATTTTATTTTCTGGTGTTAGTATGTTTGTAAGGTTATTTTTAATTGCATCTAAAAAATGCTTTTGACCGATTCCTTTTGCTTTTACTTCATTTTCTACATTAACTAATAATTCTTTCGTTACCTTAAAATGAACATCAGCCTTTAATAAAGACTTTTTAAGAGTTTCCATAGCGTTTTTTAACGCTTTTTCATCATCTATTGTTTTTAATTTATTTACCGCTTGCTTAAAAGAATCACTAATCAACTCAAACATTAAAAATATCCTTTAATTTAAATTTTAAAAAAGGGGTAATTATAACCCCAAATGCTTTATATTTGTTTAATAAATTATATATCTATATCACAAATAGTAGCAATCATAACAGCTTTTATAGTATGCATTCTATTTTCTGCTTGATTAAAAATTATATCAGCATTATTCTCAAATACATTTTCTGTAATTTCATTACCTTTTACTGCAGGTAAGCAGTGCATTATTATCGTATTTTTTCCAGTTTTTAAAAGCAATTCATCATTTACTTGATAAGGTTTTAAAATATTTATTCTATCTTTTGCTTTTTCTTCTTCTCCCATAGAGCACCAAACATCAGTATATATAATATCAGCACCCTTAATATCTTCAATATTATCGCTGATTTTTATACTTGAGTTATTCGCAAAACTTTTGCAAAGATTTATTAATTCATTATCAGGATGAAGTTCTTTAGGACTAATATTTATGTAATTTAATCCTAATTTAGCGCAGCCTATCATAAGAGAATTTGCCATATTGTTTCTACCATCTCCAATATATGCAAAATTAAGCCTTTCTAGTTTGTTAAAATGCTCGTAAATAGTTAGCATATCGGCTAGAATTTGAGTTGGATGAAATTCGTTTGTCAAACCATTCCAAACAGGAACATCACTATATTTTGCTAAGGTTTCTAAATCACTTTGATTAAAGCCGCGAAACTCAATGCCATCAAACATTCTGCTTAATACCCTAGCGGTATCTTGTATGCTTTCTTTTTTGCCTAATTGTATATCATTAGTACCTAAATATTCAGGATAAGCTTTTTCATCGTTACAAGCTACTACAAATGCACATCTTGTTCTAGTTGATGGTTTTTCAAATATTAAAGCTATGTTTTTTCCTTGCAAATGATTGCCTGTTATACCTTGCTTTTTCTTTTCTTTTAGCTCTTTTGCAAATTTAATAAGTGCTAGGATTTCATCTTTACTAAAATCTTTTAAAGTTAGAAAATCTCTGTTTGTTAGTTTCATTTTTTCTCCTTTTGTTACATTTTTATACTATTTTTTAAATGATTTTAAATTTTTAAAATATATTATATTAAATAATTGATTTTTTGAGTATAATCCTATCAATTTTTTTAAGGAGGACAAATGGAAAAATTACAAATAAATAAATCAAATCTGCGTTAAAACTTATTACTTCTTTTATTCTATTTTTTTTTTTTTTATTTTTTACATTTTTTATTTTTATTAATTTTTAGGAGATTATTATGAAACAAATTTTTATAGCTACATTGCTAGCTTTAGGGCTTTTCGCACAAGAGATTTATAAGGTTGGCACAGGATATGATTATCCACCATTTGATTATATAGAAAATGGTGAAATTGTAGGATTTGAGATTGATTTAGTAAGAGCAGTAGCAAAAGAGTTAAATATTCAGGTTGAGCCTGTTACAATGCCATTTGATGGGCTTATTGCGGCTTTAAAAGTGGGTAAAATTGATATTATTTCAGCAGGTATGAGTTATACTTCACAAAGAGCTAAAAATGCTGAATTTACAAAAAGCATATTTGATAGCAAAAATTATTATTTGAAGTTAAAAGGAAATGATAAAATAAATTCTTTAGATGATTTATCAAATGGTGCAATAATTGGGGCAAAAATAGGCACTCTTCAAGCTGACGAAATAACTAATTTAAAAGGTGTTAAGCCGTATTTAAACGAAGAATATATAGTGCTTATTAATTCTACTTTAAATGGTAAAATTGATGGTTTTGTAATGGAAGAACCAGTCGCTAAAAGTTATATGAAAAAGTATCCAAATTTAGAAGTTTTTGCTACTTCTAGTATTGAAGGAATGAGTCTAGCTTTTAAAAAGGGTAATACAAAATTAAGAGATGATTTTGATAAAACTATTGAGAAATTTAAGCAAGATGGAACTTATTTAAAATTATTAGAAAAATATAATTTAAACTAATCCTTGAAAAGGATTAGTAAATTCTTTCGCCTTTTAGCCAAGTTTGATGAACTTTTATATCTTTTATTTTTGTTTTATCAACACTAAAAATATCATTATCTAAGACAATAAAATCAGCGCTTTTACCATCTTCAATAGTTGTGCAATTTTTTAGCATTAGGATATTTTGTGAGTTTTTAGTTAGCATTAAAATTGCATCTTCAACTGATATTTCTTCATTTTTATTATAGTTTTTGCCGTTAGGATTAGTTCTTACAACAGCTGCATTAATACTTACAAATAAATTAAAAGGCTCGTGATGAATTGTAGCTGGTGCATCACTTGAAATGCTTAAATCTAAATGTTCTTTTAATGTGTTTAAAGCACAAATTGAATTAAATCTATCATTTTCTAACGCATCTTCATAGCTTGTATATTCAGCGTATTGAAATATTGGTTGTGTGCTTATAGCAATTTTTACTTTTAACTTTTTTATTTTTTCAATATGTTTTAAATTTAGCATAGAAGCATGCTCAAATCTAACGCTAGGATAATCTTTTAACCAATTTTCATAGCTTATAAGATTATCAATTACTATATCTATAGCTTTATCTCCCATTAGATGAAAACTTATTTGGCAATTATTATTTTTGGCAAAATCAATGGCTTCTTTAATTTCATTAATATTACATACTAAATCCCCATAATTGTCGCTATTTTTATAAGGTTTATGAGTAAATGCAGTTTGTGATGAAATAGTGCCATCTACAAAGAATTTAATTCCATTAGTTTTAATATCTTCTAGGCTTTTAAATAAGCCAAATTCTTTAGCGTCTTTATAAACTTGATATAAACTAACTCTTTGTTTTAAACCCATATTTTTTGCTAATTTATATAATTCATAAGCTTTTAAAGGTTTAGAATAACACATCATATCGCTAATATTTACTATTCCTAAACTTGCATAAATTTCGCCTAATTTTACTAATTTTTTTGCTTCATCTTCTAAGCTTTCTTTTTCCATTGCATTGCGAATTAACATAGATGCACCTAAATCATACATAATACCATTAGGAGTGCCGTCTTCAAATCTGCCTATTTTTCCACCTTTAGGCTCTTTTGTGTCTTTTGTAATATTTGCTAGTTCTAATGCTTTAGAATTGCAAACGCAAGAATGACAGCAACTTCTTAATATAAAAATTGGTTGTGTTGAGCTTATCAAATCTAAATCTTTTATAGTAGGAGCTCTTTTTTCATCTAGTTTTGATTCATCATAACACCAACCTTTAATCCATTTATTTTCCTTACCATAATTTGGTGAAGTTTTTAAAAATTCTATTAATTGTGGAATATTTGCCACATAAGGTTTAGTGCAAGCTAGACTATCTATTATTTGTGATACATATGTTGGATGCGTGTGAGTATCGCTTAATGCAGGAATAACGCAGGCATTTTTTAAATCTATGATTTTATTGCAATCATTTCTATTTACATTATTGATTTCACAAAATTTAGAGTTTTTTATACTAAATTCGCTTATAAAATCATTTTCGTTTTTACCTGTAAAAACTTTAGCATTAACAAAACCTATTTTCATAATCTATTCCTTTATGTTACATAATGTTACATTTTTTATATTTAATTTAAAATTACACATATTATAATTAACATATTTTACTTTTTTGATTATTATAAGTCATATTTTTAAGGAGGACAAATGGAAAAATTACAAATAAATAAATCAAATCTGCGTTAAAACTTATCACTTCTTTTATTCTATTGTTTTTATTTTTTACATTTTTTATTTTTATTAATTTTTAGGAGATTATTATGAAACAAATTTTTATAGCTACATTGCTAGCTTTAGGGCTTTTTGCACAAGAGATTTATAAAGTTGGTCTATCGCCTGATTTCCCACCATTTGAGTATATGGAAAATGATGAAATTGTGGGGTTTGAGATTGATTTAGTAAGAGAAATTGCTAAGGAGTTAAATATAAAAATTGAGATTATTCCAATGTCTTTTGATGGTTTAATTCTAGCGTTAAAATCAAAAAAGATTGATATTATTGCATCAGGTATGAGTTATACACCTAAAAGAGCTAAAAATGTTGAGTTTTCAAATCCAATAATAGAAAGTGAAAACCACTATATCAAATTAAAAAGTAATAAAAAGCTAAATTCTTTAAAAGACCTTGAAAAAGGAGCTATTTTAGGCGCACAAATAGGAACTTTGCAAGCTGATGAAATATCTAATATTAAAGGTGTAGTTCCGTTTTTAAATTCTGAATACATTCCACTTGTATTATCTACTTTAAATGGCAAAATTGATGGTTTTGTATTAGAAGCTGCTGTTGCTAAGAGTTATACTAAAAATTATGATGATTTTGAAGTATTCGCAAAAACTCCAATAGCTGGAACTTGCATAGCTTTTCAAAAAGGCAATACTAAATTAAGAGATGATTTTAATAATGTAATTAACAAATTTAAAAACGATGGAACTTATTTAAAATTGTTACAAAAATATAATTTAGACTAAATATTTATGCCTAATATTTAGGCATAAATTGAATTTTTTAGATATATTAAAGTCTTAATAAAGGAAAAATATGAAAAAAAGTTATTTTTTAATAAGTATTTTATGTGTAATTTTTATATCTTTAAATCTTAGGGCACCAATTACTGCAATAGGTCCTATAGTTGATAATATTATGAGTTATTATGATTTAAATTCTACGCAAATTGGGATTTTAAGTGCTTTGCCGCTTTTTTGTTTTTTTATTTTTTCTTTAATCGCTCCGATTTTACCAAATACAAAAGCTATGCTTTATGCGATTATTTTAATAATGTTTGGACTATTTGCTAGGGCGTTTTTTAATACTTTTTTCTTGTTTTTTGGGACGATTTTAATAGGTTTAGGTATTGCTATTTTGAATGTTTTAATGCCTAGTTTTGTTAAAAATCACTTTAAAAATATTGGAAAAATTATGGCACTTTATGGAATGTTTTTAAGCATTTCTAGCTTAATAGGAGTTTTTGGGCATTATTTGATTGATTATATTGGACTTAGTGGAGCTTTATTTTGTTGGATTATATTTGCTATTATTGCGTTTTTTTGCTATCTGCCATTTATTAAAAATCATAGGCTTAATAGATATTCTAAAACTCAAAATTTCAGTGATTTTTTAAGTATTTTTAAAAACAAAAACGCTTGGATAATCACTGCTTTTATGGGGCTTCAAAGTTGTGTTTTTTATACGATAATTACTTGGTATCCTAGCATATTAGCTATTAGTATGAATAAAGATTATGCGACTAATATTGTTATATTATTTCAATTTTGTTCTATGTTTTCAGCTTATTTTATACCTAATAAAATGGCTCAGATTGAAAATAAAGCAATGCTTTTAACTTTAGTTTGTATTAGCAATATTCTTGCTTTTTTTATATGTTTATTAAGTTCAAATATTTATATTTTAATAATTTCAGCTTTATTATTTTCTATTCCTGTTGGTGGAATTTTTGGCGTTGCATTGATAATGATTGCTATTAAATCAAAAGATACAAAAACTACAATATATTTAAGTTCAATGTCTCAAAGTATAGGGTATTTAATAGCTACTATTGGGCCAATAATTTTTGGATATTTTAAAGATATTACAAATAGTTTTAATACTTCAATTATTTTTATGATAATTATTAGTTTTTTGTTGCTAATTTTTTCTTTACTTTCAAATAAAATAAGCTATATATAAACTTTATTGTGATAAAATCGGCTCTTCTTTTTTAGAAAATTCAACAAAAAGGAAAGCTTATGCCAAAAATGAAGAGCGTAAAAAGTGCTTCTAAGCGCTTTAGAGTAGGCAAAAATAAAATTAAGCGTGGTTCAGCTTATAGAAGCCACATTTTAACTAAAAAGCCTGCAAAAAGAATGCGTGATTTAAGAACAGCAAAATTTGTTCATGCTACAAATGAAAGCCGTGTTCTTAAAATGCTTTGTATGAAATAAGAGTTTTTGATTTTTAATCATTCGTTACCCCCGTTTAGGGAAAGATTTGCTTTAAGCAAACGCCATTAAAAGGAGAAATTATGGCAAGAGTAAAAACAGGCGTAGTAAGACGCAGAAGACATAAAAGATTATTAAAGTTAGCTAAAGGTTTTTATAGCGGTCGTAGAAAACACTTTAGAAAAGCTAAAGAACAATTAGAAAGAAGCTTGGTATATGCTTACCGCGATAGACGCCGCAAAAAAAGAGATTTCCGTCGTTTATGGATTATTAGAATTAATGCAGCTTGCCGCTTAAATGATTTAAGCTATTCAAGATTTATGAATGGTCTTAAAAAAGCTGGTATTGAACTAGATAGAAAAGTTCTAGCTGATATGGCTATGAATGACGCAGCAGCTTTTGCTAAAGTTGCAGCAGCAGCTAAAAAAGCATTATAATTTCTTTCCTAGCTAAGATTAGCTAGGAATTTCTTTCTTTAACATTTAAATATTTTCCCTAGTAATTTTTATTTTTTTAATATTATTTTAAGAATGGTGGGGGGGGGTATAATCTTTTTTCTTAATTCTCCTGAAGTTAATATTCTAGGAATAGGAGCTTCTAAAAAACTTAAAATTACATCTAAAATAGATGAATTAGAAATATATGAGATTAAACTAAATAAAGGAAATTGCAAACTTCATTATGTTTTATCAAAATCAAATCCTAAAAAATTAAAATACGGACAATCATTTTCACCTATACATTTTTGCGAGAATTTAAAACAAGCAGAAATTAAAACCAATGAAGGTGATTTTACTTATTCTTTTTAAGCTATAGATTTCCTATAGCTTAAAAATAAATATTACTATTTAAAAATATTTCGCTAAAATTACTACCTTAAAAAGGAGTTAGTATGAAAAAATTATTAATTTTATTATTTAGTGTTTGTATTTATGCCGTTGAGTGTGTGAGTTTAGAAGAATGTTTAAAAAATGCTAATTATTATCAGTTTGATAAAAATGATGAAGCAAACGCAGCTTTATATTATAAAGTTTCTTGCGAAGAATATGAAGATTATTTATCTTGCAAGGCTTTAAGTGATATTTATAAATATTCTGACAAATTGGAAAATAAAAAATTAAATAAAAAATACAAAAATTTAGCAATAAAATTGGTTAAACAATCTTGCAAAGATGATGATAATGCAAACGCTTGCTATGATTTTGCAAATTTTTGTGAAGTAAAATATACTCAATGTGATGATTTTGAAAAATTATATGAAAGAGCATTTAATTTATACGAAAAACAATGCAATAATAATGATTATTCATCTTGCTATTTTTTAGCAAATATGTATTTAAATGGAGTTAGCACTGATATTGATGAAGAAAAAGCTTTAGAATTATACAAATACGCTTGCAATAACAATGATAACAAAAGCTGCTATGAAGTATCTCAACTTTATGAAAATAAATCTCTTGAGTATTTAAGAAAATCTTGCGAATTAGAATTTAAATACGCTTGTGAAAAGTTAGATAATATAAAATAATTTTAAAAAGTTCTTATTTTAAGAACTTTTTATTATTTGATATATTTTTAAAAACGAGTAGTTATAAAAGCATATAAATTACAACTATTTAAAATAATTTAAGATTTTTATTATTGTTTTGTCATAATAATCACATTTACTTCAAAGGAATTTTATGAATATAGAAAAACACCAAAATATGATTAATTTTATTTGGAATATCGCAGATTGTCTAAGATATTTTAAGTTAAAATTAGTTTTGTTTTTAATGTGAGAAAGTTTATGGAAA
>NZ_JACGAY010000010.1:0-52549 GCF_020137705.1 Campylobacter sp. RM9333 | reverse complement strand
GCCATAACTCACGCCCTTTATTGCTCTTTTTACATAATTTAGCATTATATTTTATAAACTCTAAGATATAGCTTTTAAATAAGCGTAATTAAGCTTAAAGTTATTAAGGGCTAATAAGAAAGAGTTATCATTGTTTTTAGTAGATTTTTGAAATAAAGGGCGTTTTTATGCGTTAGAATAGGTAGAGTGTGAAAAACTTCGTTTTTCAATGCTTCCACTCACACGCTTTGGCGTGTTCGTTGTTAATTAGGGGTAAACCCCTAATAACCCCAATTGAAGTTTTTTTATTTACTCGGCTTTCTGTAAATCATCATTATTATTAGGAATAATGATACTTTCTAAAATGCTATTAATTACCATTTTTGAAAGGTTTTTATTGCGTGTTAAATAATGATGAGTAGTAGTAATGTTAGCGTGTCCTAGTGTAAGCATTACGCTTTCCATACTAAGTCCTAAATGATTAATAGCATAAGTTCCTATTAAATGCCTTATGTCGTGAAGTCTCATTTTTGGTAGATTGTTTTTATTTAAAAAGTTATTCCAAGCTCTGCGTAAATCTATATATTTATTTGCTGTATCTGGGTTTGTAAAAACGAAATCTTCTTCGGAATTGAAAAAAGTCCATTCAAAATGTAGTTTTAATCTATCTTTTAAAAGTGGTGTTAATGAATATTCCATAGTTTTAGAGATTTTACAATTTTCGGAGCGTATTATATAGCTTTCGTTTTTAAAATCTATATCTTTCCACTTAAGGCTTAATACTTCGTTTTTTCTTCTTCCGTGTAGTAAGAATAAAAAAATATTACTATACTTATCTTTATTATTAACAATGGCTTTAATTATATTCTTTTGAATATCGGTTGTATGTCTAAAATAAAGCTATTTTAGTTTATAGCCTTTTTTAGCAATTTATAAAATATCTTACTAAAAACCTTAAACTTAATTTATATCTTGATTAGCTGCAAAAAATCTCATTGTTGCAATTTCATCTAACTCTAACGCTTGTTTTTTTTCAAATTCTTTTTTCTTTTTTTTAATTTCTTCATCGTGTAAGTATTTTATTTTCTCATAATCTAGCGAAGCTTTTTTATACAAATGAGTAAAATGCACTATCTCTTTTTCACATAAACTAATTTTTTCTAGTAATTCTTTTTGTTTATTTAAATTAAAAAAAATCGCTTCATTTGCTAATTTTATTTCAAGTATAGTTTTTGGTTCTGGATATGTGTCTAATTCTTTTTTTACTAATTCAAATTCTTGTTCAATTGCAGTTTTTTTAAGTTTTGCTTTATTTAAAGCAAGCTCTGCATTTTGTAAAGCTTGCTTTTTTACACTTAATATTTGTTTAAATTTCATAAAATGATTGTATCTTCACGCTCAGGAGAAGTAGAAATCATTTTTATTTTTACACCAACTAATTCTTCAATTTTTGAGATATATTTTTTCGCATTTACAGGTAAATCATCATATCTTCTAATTCCATAAATTTTACCAAAGCCATCAACACTTTCATAAATTGGTTTTACATTTTCTAAATCAGCTGGAACATAATCAATTATTTCGCCCTTATATTCATATGCTTTACAAATCTTAATGCTATCAAAATTTTCTAAAACATCTAATTTCATTAAAGCAAGTTCGCTAAGCCCATTTAATCTAGCAGTATATCTTACAGCTACTGCATCAAACCATCCGCAGCGTCTTTTTCTACCTGTGCTAACACCTATTTCTTTTCCTATTTCGCCTATTCTTTCGCCCTGCTCTGTTTTATCTTCTGTAGGGAAAGGTCCGTGCCCAACTCTTGTAGTATAAGCTTTTACTATTCCTATTGATTTGCCTGCTTCATAAGGACTTAATCCTAAACCACTTAAAGCTCCTGCAGCAATAGTTGTTGAGCTAGTTACATAAGGATAAGTTCCGTGGTCAATATCTAATAAACTACCTTGAGCTCCCTCTAATAAGACTTTTTTATCTTCATCTAAAGCTTTCCATATAAGTCTTGTAGTATCACAAATAAATGGTGCTAACATTTCTTTATATCTTTTAAGATTAGCCAAAAGCTCATTTGCATCAGGTGCATTTACACCTAAAGTATCAAAATAAGGTTTATTTATCACAAAATCTTTCAAAATTGCATTACAAAGTTTTTCAGGTTCAAGCAACTCACTTACTCTATGCCCGCTTCTTGAAATCTTATCAGCGTAGCAAGGTCCTATTCCTTTACCAGTCGTTCCTATTGCATTATCACCTTTAAATTTTTCTTTAGCAATATCAATTTGTGCATGATAACTTAAATTAAGATGAGCTCTATCACTAATAAATAATCTACCTTCTAAATTATCAAATTGAGCCATTTCTGTAATCAAAACTTCAGGATTTAATACAACCCCATTTCCTATTACATTTTTACAACGATGATGTAAAATACCACTAGGCAATAAATGTAAAGCATAACGAACTCCATCAACCCAAATAGTATGACCTGCGTTATGTCCTCCTGCACTCCTACATACAAAATCATAGTTAGCGCATAATTTATCTACAACTTTGCCTTTACCTTCATCTCCCCACTGAATACCTACTAATATGTCAGCTTTGCTCATATATATCTCCTATAAAAATATTATTTCCGTTTTCATACATTTGCATAATTTTATCTCTATTTTTTTCTTTCACTAAAGATACTAATCTACTCATATAATCTGCTTTAATAGCCAATTCTTCATTAGTAAAATCAAAATTTCTAATATTATTTAAGAATTTATCAAAATCTAAATTATCAAAAGATTCGTTATTGTTAATTCTATTGCCAATTACTTTATAGTAATATTCGCAATACAAAATATCTAAATTCTCATTATTTACAATTCTATTTTTACAAAATACAACAAAATTATCCAATTCTGCTGGGTCGTATTCTTGTCTAAAAATTAAACAATATAAATTCTCACCTAAAGAATTCTTAGTTACAACATAGCTTAATTTATTAGGATGCAATATGTTATTAAAGTCTTTTAAATAAACAATATCCTTAATAGAACAAGTTTTGCCATCTAATATATTTGCAATAATTTTATCTTGTTCTTTTGCTAACAAGTCTTTTAAATATATCTTAGGTACATTTTGAGTATTTAATAAATTTCTTAGTTCTTTATTAGCACTAATACATTTAAATTCTTTATCAAATATACCTATGATAGAATTACTTTGTTTATAAATATCACTAAAAGATATAGGTTCTTTTATTTCATCTTCTAATATATCTTGTTTTAATAAAGCAAGATGAGCTGTTATATTTAAAAACCTAGCTTGTTTACTATCATAATTATAATCTCTTGAAATATTAAAGCTAACTTTAAATTCTGCATATCTACCATTATTTTGTCTTAAATATAAATTTTGTTCAATTACTTTAGAATAATTTGTAAAACTATTATCTTTAAGATTTTTTAATTTTAATAAAAATTCAATATAAGCAGGATAGCTACTTTTATGTAAAAGCTCTTTAAAATAAGTATAACTTAAAGCTGTATAACCTAAAATTCTATCTATATTTTTACTACAACTTCTTATTTTTAACTTACCACCTTTAAGGGTAAAATTCATAGTAATAATGAAACTTTTTTCTAAAGCTTCATATTGAGATTTAATATTTTCATAACTTTTACTAACCATATTAGTATCTAAAATCATCAAAATATCATAGCAAAATCTCTCTGATCTCATAACGAATGGATATATTTTAACTTCTTTAAAGTCTTCTCCATTCACATAGTGTTCAGTTTGTATATAAAATCCTTGATTTTTAATAGAATTTTGCATATTGTTTGCAAAATTTATCGGGTCTATAATAGTATCTCTTTGCTCTTTTTTACCAAGCATATATAAATTCATTTTAGACATACCTGTAATTTTTTGATTATAAAAATCAAGTGCTGATTGATTTGCTTTAAAAATCTTAGCCGTAAAAGCATCAATCATTAGCATAGGAATTGTGCTTTTACTAAACATAGAGCTAAGTCTTTGTTCTAATTCTCTATATTCTTTTTTAATATCTTTATATTCAAGAACTGAAAATGCCGTTTGTTTTTGCAAATCTTCTAAATCAGAGCCTTCTATTAGCTCAAAATTTTGAAACTCATCAATATCGCTAGCACCTTGTAAATCATAGCAATACCTTACTTGTCTTACTAAACCATTTTCAACCAACATAGAATCAAGATAAGCGTTCCAAAAATACATAACTAATATTATTAGCAAAAATGCACTTAACACAAAATAATAATTAAAATACTCGCTTGCAGATATAAAGCTTCTCACATTAAAGCCGCTATATTCTACTTCTTTAATAATATTATCAGAATTACTTGCTGTTTGATAAATTCCAGATAAATACCAATAGTAACTAAACTCATTTACATTGACAGATAAATCTAATTTTGATTGATTACTTGAATACAAAACATTACCAAAAGAATCTACTAATATATAATCAGTATTAAATTTATTCACACTTTTTAAAAGTTCTTTTAAATCAAGCTTTGCAACCAAAAATGTATTTTTATTATTCTCTAATTTTTTTGCAAAATATATGCTACTTTGTAAGTCTTTAGTAGTAATTAATTCGCTAATATAAGTAGTTTTGCCAGTTAAATTCCTAGTATTAATTTCTATAAATTTTTTTAAAGGGTCAACTTCATCACTGCTAATTTTATCTAAAACTTCTCCATCTTCATTAAGATAATAAAATGCTGAAAATGTATTTAAGTCTAAATTTTTTAAACTAGGATTCATCTCAAGTGCTTTTGAATATAAATCTAGTCTAATTTTATGCTGTTTTATAGCATTTTGAATACTATGAGAAATCAATTTGTTATTATTAATTAGTTTATCATTGACTGTTGTAAAATTTACATAAAAACTAAAAAATAATACTAATACAAGTAAAATAAAAGTAATAAAAAAATTTTTTCTTAAAAGCCAAATTATATTATTAAACTTAAGCACTTAAATCCTTCTTTGATAATTCGTTTTTAAAATAACCCTTAAAATATAAACTAATTATAAGTGATGGTAATAAAAACAAAGAACCGCATAATAATAAAATCATAACTAAAACAGTCAGTAATCCAAAATAAATAGTAGGTGTAAAATTAGAGCTCATCATAAGACAAAATCCTAAAACAATAGTGCAAGTTGTATAATAAAGTGCTGAACCAATACTTTGATGACTTGCCCTAATAGCATCATTTAAATTCCTTTTTTTGATTTCTTCTTTAAATCTATGAACATAATGTATTATATCATCAACTCCAATTCCAATAGAAATTGCTGCAATTGTAATACTCATTAAATCAAGACTTAACCCGCTAAAAGCAATAATCGCAAATAATAATGAAATAGGAATCAAATTAGCAATTATTCCAATAATACTAAATCTTATATTTCTAAAAATTATTAAAAATAATGCAAATAAGCTAAGTATAACAAAATTAAGAGTATCTACTTGAGAGCTTATAAGTGAGCTTAGCATATTGTTATAAAGCACCATAACTCCACTTACTTGAATATTTATATTATCATTTTTTGTAAGTTCTCTTAAATTATCATTTAAATCTTTTAAAAATTTAGCTCTTTTTAAAGTTTTATCACTATCAACCATTCTAATTGCTATTCTAAATTCTTTTGATTTTTCGTTGTAATATGGATAAATAATTTGCTTTTTAGTGCTTTCTTCAAGGTTATTTTGCAATATATTTAGCAAAAAGCCATCAATATCTTTACCATTATTCATAGATTTTGCAAAATCTAAAAGCGAATAAAGGCTTAAAACACTGCCTACATAATTTTGATTTTCTAAGAAATTATGAATTTTTTTTAGAATTTCTACTTTTGATGGTGTTAAATAGTACTTATCACTATTATCTAAAAATTCAGCAAACTCATCAGCTTGTTCATCGTCTTCATCGTTAAATTTAACAATTACATCTAACGGAAGCGTTCCACCTAGTTTTTCATCAATTAATAATAAACCTTTTTTAATATCACTACTATCTTTAAAATAATTCACAAAACTATTTTCAGCACTAAGCTTTGGAATTGAAACAATAGCAAAAACAACTATTATCAAGCTTACAAAATATACTATTTTTCTATGATTTATTGCAGTATTTGCACAAAACAATAAAAACTTAGGCTCTTTAGCAAAATATACATTTTTAAAATCTTTTTTTGCAAGTAACAAATAAGGCAAATATAAATAGCATAAAAGCAAACTAACACTAATACCAATGCTCATCATAACGCCTAATTCACTAATAGGTTTTATTCCTGAAAAAACAAGACTTAAAAACCCAACTACGGTTGTTAAAATAGCATAAAAGCTAGGTTTTGCCTTAGCTAATAATGTGTGTCTTACTTGTGTTAATCTATCTGTATTTTTATTAAAATTTATAAGTTCTGAAAAATGAGATAATAAATGCACTATAACAGAAATTGTAATAATTAAAACCAATGCTACATAATTACTTGAAATAACGGTTATATTATAACCCAAAATCGCCAAAATTCCCGTCGTGCTAAAAAGAGAAATTAAGCATATAAACATACAAACAAATACAAAATACAAACTTCTAAAAAATATAAAAATAGCAATTGATAATAATACAAACAACCCTATTCCATAAACATATAAATCAGATTTAACATAAGTAATCATATCACTTGCAATAACGCTCATCCCACCTAAAATCAAATCATTATCAAGCGCAAATTGCTTTAATGTAACAATCAAATCATCTGGGTTATTTGCATATATTAAAAAATCAACAACCGAATAATCTTTGCTAATTAAATTCTTTAAATAAAATTTATTTTTACTTATTTCATCTTTAGCTTTTAATAAATTAGCTCCTTCATTTATACTTTTTCCATCACTTAAAAATAATGGAGCATTTAAAATACTAAGAACTGATTTAACACCATCTATTTTTAATAGTTTTTTTTCTATATTTTGAAGTTTTTCAATACTTTCAATACTAAAGACATCGCCTTGGCTTTTATAGGCTAATACTAAAAAATCTTGAGAACCAAAAGTTTTTATACTTTCATTAAATAGTTGTAAATCCTTATCATCTTCTAAGAAAAAGCTAGTTGATTTTGCTTCAACTTCTATCTTAGTAGAATAATATGATAACCCTAAACAAAGTAAAAGAGTTATCATAAAAACTTTTTTAGAATTTACAAGAAGAAAATTAATTATTTTATTCATTTAAGCTTTTCAAATAAGCCATTAATTCCACTCTGTTTTATAATATCTAAAAACTGAGCTCTATAACTAGCTATTAAACTTGTATTTAAAATATCAATATCATATAACTTACATTCGTTATTGATAATTCTAAACTTAAATATCATTTCTTTAACTTGTTCTTCATACTCAACTTTCATATTTGCCTGACATCTTTTATCATCTATATTAGTGCTTGTTAATTCAAGGCTACTACCTTTAACCAAATCAATTTTAGATGAAAAATCTTTTTTAAGTCTTTCTATAAAAATATTTTGAAATTCTGCTAATTTTTCAGCGCTTAACTCATTAGCGTTTTTTGAAAGAACTAATTTTGTCATTAATTCAATATCTAAATCATCTTTTAATAAATTAAATAAATCTTGTGATTTATCGTTGCCATCACCCTTAAAGATATCTTGTATTTTTGCAACATCTAAAACAATGTCATCTTTAAAAGTATCAATTTTGTAAGCATATAAACTTGCTAAGCTTAAAGCTATTATTAATAATTTTTTCATTCTAATTCCTTTCGGTTTTTTTCATAAAAATCCCTTATTGTTACATAAGGATTTATACTTTTATAAGCTTCATTAATTAAAACAGAATTACTACTTGTTTTATCAATCAGCCCAAAAGTAGAAACGCTAATACTAGCATTATTAGTTAAATAAAAATTAGGCTTTAAAGCATAATCAAACGGCAATGCCAAAGCATCTCTTACATTTGAAGGTCCTAAAAATGGTAAAACAATATGCTCTCCTGGTGGAACACCCCATCTAGCAAGCATCAAGCCAAAATCACTTTCTTTTTCATATTTAAAAGGTCTTAAAATACCACCTAAACCCAATGTGGTATTACCTAAAAATGCTCCTAATTCAGCAGTTCCTGATTTAAATTCTCCACTCAAGTATAAAGTAATAAATCTAAGCGGAGACCCTAAATTGTGGAAAAAATTATTAACACCTTTTTTAACTATTGGAGGGGTGATAGTGTTGTAAATATTGCTAAGTGGTCTTAAACTCATATTATAAACTGCATAATTAAAACTAGTAACAGCTTTATTGTAATTATAAAATTTATCTACTCTTTCTACTTGATTAAATTCTGCTTCAAAATCATCAATTTCGTTCGCAACTACTAGCGTAATCAAAGAAAGGATAAAAAATAATTTTTTTATCACAAAATTACTCCATATTTAGTATTTTTGGCAAATAATAACAAAAAAATATTAAGAACAAACTATGAAAATTAATCTAGAAATTGAATTTATTTTAAATGATAATGTAAAAATTACAAAAAAACATATATTGCTTTTGCAACAAATTAAAATAGACAAAAGCATTAGCAAAGCTGCTAAGAATTTGAATATTTCTTATAAAAATGCTTGGGATAGTCTTGATGAAATAAGCAAAGCTAGTGAGTATAATCTATTTTCAAATACTTCAAGAAAAGAAGGAAGTAAATTAAGTGCTTTTAGCGAAGATATATTAAAAAAATATGAAGAGTTTTGCAAATTTAAAGCAAAACTCAATGATGATTTTACCTATAAACTATCAGCTCAAAATAAAATTAAAGCTAAAATAGTTGAGATTAAAAATGAGAAAAATTATATAAATCTAACTTGCAAATGCGGTGATGACTTAATAAAAGCAAATATTTCAGTAGCTGCTCTTACTGAATTAAATCTAAAATTATTTGATGAAGTTATATTAATAACAAAAATTAATTTTATAGAATTAGAAAATAATAAAGAAAATAGCTTTAATGCAATTATTCAAAATATAGATATTAAAGATGAGTTAATTTATTTTACATTAAATTTCAATAATCAAATCATCAAAGCAATTGGTAAAAAAAATAAATTATGTAAAAATTACTCAATAAATGATGTAATTCAATTTCAAATTCCCGCTAAAAAAATCATAGTATCTTTATAACTTGTTACGGAATGTAACAATTTTTAATTTAATTTATAAAAATGTTACATTTTAGATAAGATTTAAATAAAATTATGTTAAAAACTTACTCAAAATCATAATTTTAAGGATAATTATGTTGGATATAACGCTTATTTTATTGGCTGCAGGTAATTCTACTAGGTTTAATTTACCTTGTAAAAAGCAAAATTTATATATAAATAAATCCCCATTATGGCTATATTTAGCAAAAGAATTTGAGAAATTATATAAGTTTTCAAAAATAATAATTGTTTGTGATGAGCCTTGTTTTTATGAAGTTAAAGAGCCAAATTATATTTATGTTAAAGGCGGTAAAGAAAGATTTGAAAGTATTGAAAATGCTTTAGAAAAAGTAAATTCTCAATATGTTTTCATTACTGATGTAGCAAGAGCTTTTATCAATCCTAATGTATTAAACGAACTTATATTAAATGCTAAAAATTATGATTGCGTTTTTCCAGCTATTAAAATTGTTGATACAATTTATAATGAAGAAAAACAATGTTATTTAAATAGAAATGAACTAAGATTGGTTCAAACCCCACAACTTAGCAAAAGCTCTGCTTTAAAATCTGCGAATTTAAAAAATTTTACAGATGAAAGCTCGGCAATATTAGCAAATAACGGAACAATAAAAGCTATAAATGGAGATGAATTAAGCTTTAAAATAACTACAAAAAATGACTTGCAAAAATTAAAATTACTCAATCTAGCAAAGCCAAGTAAAGATATTTTTGTTGGATATGGATACGATGTTCATGAGTTTTGCCACTCTAATGTAGGGCATAAATTAGATGAAGATAATAAAAATGAAGAATTAATCTTAGCAGGTGTAAGACTAGGGAAAGAATATGCTCTAAAAGCACACTCTGATGGAGATGTATTAGCTCACGCATTTACTGATGCTTTATTTGGAGCTTGTGGCTTAGGAGATATTGGGGCTGCTTTTAGCCCTGATGATGATAATTATCATAACGCAAATTCTATGCAATTATTAAAACTTGCTTATGATAAATGCAAATCTTATGGATACGAGCTAATTAATGCTGATATTACAATATGTGCTGAAAAACCAAAACTATTAAAATATAAACAAGAAATGCTAAAAAATTTAATCACTACCTTAAAAACAAGCAATATTAATATAAAAGCTACTACAACAGAAAAACTAGGTTTTGTTGGGCGATGCGAAGGTATAAGCGTAAGCGTAGTTGTTAATATGAAATTATTTGATTGGAGCGAGTATGAGAATATTAATAGTTGAAAATGAGATTTACTTAGCTCAAAGTATGGCTTTAAAGCTAAATGATGCTGGATATATTTGTGAAGTTGCAAATGATTTTAAAGATATAAAAAACAAATATTATGATGTTATTTTGCTATCTACTAATATAGATAATTTTTTAAAGGTTATTCAAAATCATAAAAATAGCGTTATATTATTGTTAGTTTCTTATGTGAGTAGTGATACAGTTAGTATGCCTATTGAAGCTGGAGCGTATGATTACATACAAAAACCTTTTATGATAGAAGAACTTATTAGAAAAATAAACTATTTTTATGGCTACAACAAGCTAAAAGCTCAAAATACCGCACTAAGTAGCTATATAAAATCAGTTATTGATTCAAAATTTCATACAGCAAAAAGATTAGTATTTCCAACACTAATAAAAACAAATAAGCAAATCTTAGCAGATAGCTATGTTTTTAATTATGTATTTTCTCATAATGTAAATATTCATTTTACTGATTTAAGTAGCTCATTTAATCTAAACAATTTATTAGTAGGAGATAGAGATATTAGGTATTTTACAAATTTTCAAGTTTTAAAAGGCTCTAAATTAGAGCAAATTATCAAGCTTAGTAAAGGGCAAAATTTTATATTTCACACTAATGGAAATGCCGATATTGAAGGCTTTAACATAATTGAGCTAGAAGACAACTCAAATACACTAGCATTAGGAGAAATTCTAACAATTGATGATTACATAAAAAATATGATAATTAATTGGCAAAAAAGCTATTCTGATACAGAACTTAGTAAAAAATTAGGATTAAGCAGAAAATCACTTTGGGAAAAAAGGAGAAAATATGGAATCAATAAAAAATAAAATAAAAGAAATAAAAATTACTGAAAAAGAATTAAGTATATTAAGTTTAATTGAAATTAATTCTTTTAATACCAATGGATATTTACCAAATAAAGAAGAAGTTTTTAAGGAATTTAATTCCGCCACAATTGATAAAAATATATCAGCCTGTACTTTGGCTTTTTCTCCTAATTACGAATTAAATAATGATATTAAAAACTATCAATTTAACAATGAAATTACATTAATATTAAATGATAAAAAAGTAGGAAAAATCACTCAAGCAACTACTTTTGATAATGATAAAGCATACACAAATATATTTAGTGCAAATACTTGCAAATTAGATAAAGAATTAAATCCTTGCATAGCAGGAAAGGTTGAGATTTTTAATAATGAATTTAAAAAAGTAAAAACTACTCTAAATAATAAAATCAAAAAAAATAATGCCAAAAAAATAACAGCCCTAATCCTAAATGCCGACCCAATTACAAGAGCACACGAAAGAATGCTAAGATGGACTATTGATAAGGCTGATTTAGTGATAATTTTCGTAGTTGAAGGATATGATACAAATTCTTTAAATTTTCAAGCAAAAAAAGAATGCTTTGAATACTATGCGAAAAACTTTTTACCACTTGAGAGAATTTTCCCTGTGTATTTAAAAAACATAGATTTATTTAGTCCTTATCTTGACCCAAATTACGAATGTTTATTGGCAAGTTCATTTGGTGCAAATAAGCTAGTAATAGGACAAAACCATCAAGGTTTAGGATTGTTTTATGATAATAATTTAGCACATACAGCTATAGATGAATTATCTAAAAAAACAGGCTTAGAGCTAATAGTTTTACCTGAATTTGTATTTTGTAATAAATGCAATGTAATGGTAAGCACAAAATCATGCCCACACGGAGCTCATCATCACATAAAATATCGCTCATCAATGATTAGAGAAATGCTTCATTCAGGGCTAATCCCGCCAACCGTTTTAGTAAGAAAAGAAATATCAGCAAAGCTATTAGCACACTTACACCCTAATAGATTTAAAAATGTTCAAATGATTTATGATGGATTATTTCCAAGTAATGGTATTATAGAAAAACGAAGTGATGAAGACCTTTATAAAGAGCTAATTACTTTATATCAAACAAGTTATATGATTTAAGGAGATTTTATGAATAATTTTAATGAATTTTGTGAAAAAGTTCAAAGCGAAAAAGACTTTTTTAAACCACTTGCTTTTGCTTTAGGAGTTGGGTATTTCGGACAAAAAAGCAAAGAATTAATTTATATTGATTTTGCAAATGTAAATTATATGCAAAATTTCGGCACTTTTGCTGTATATTTTAAAGAATTAGCACTAAATAATTACAAAAATGAAAGTGAATTTTGTATCGAGCTTAAAGAAGAGCAAATCAAAAATATCTTAAAACATTTTGAATGCTTTGAAAGCGATGGCAAAAGACACGAAAATATAATAAGTCTAAAAGCAGCTTTAAAAAATATAAAAAATGAAAGAATTTTTCTAGTTGCACTAAATAGCGATGAAGCACCTAAAAGCATTGCTAGTGTTTATTTAAAACTACATTTATTATCAAGACAATTCGTAAAACCAAGAGAGATTAATCTAAATGGAGCTTTTGGGCTATTAAAAAATCTTGCTTGGAGCAATTCAAAACCTTATGAATTAGAATATTTAAGAGAATTTGAAGCTGAATTAAAATTTAGCAAAACTTATCCTGAAATTGATTTTGTAGATAAATTCCCAAGATATTTACAAACAATAATCCCAGCTGATAATACAAGGATTTTAGATACTTCTAAGGTTAGATTAGGAGCACATTTAGCTAATGGAACAACGATTATGCCAGGTGCAAGTTATGTGAATTTTAACGCAGGAACTCTAGGTTCAGTGATGTGTGAAGGTAGAATTTCAAGCTCTGCAATAGTAGGCGAAGGTAGTGATGTTGGCGGTGGTGCAAGTATTTTAGGAGTATTAAGCGGGACTGATGGCACACCAATTAGTGTTGGTAAAAGATGTTTATTAGGAGCAAATAGTGTTACAGGAATAGTTTTAGGAGATGATTGTGTAATTGATGCAGGTATTGCAATTTTAGGTGGAAGCAAGGTTGAATTGTTATTATGTGATGGACTTAAGAATGCAAATCCTAATTTTAATTTTGATAAAAATGTTTATAAGGCTAAAGAATTATCAGGATTAAATGCCCTACACTTTAGACTAAACTCAACTAATGGAAAACTTCAAGTAGGCTTTAATAAAAAAGCAATTAAACTAAATAAAGATTTACATTAAAAACTAAGAAATTACGAGAAATCGTAATTTCTAAATATCACTTAAAATATGTATTTTTATTAGTATTAAATATAAACTTATAAATCAATAAGAATACGCTTATAAAATTCTTTGAATTATAAGTTTATTTCTAGTTTAATATATAATTTTATGAATATAAAAGAATATAAAAACAAATTTATTTTACAACAACAATTGCTCTGCAATAAAAAATTTATAAATATTTTAATAAAGCAAATACAATCCATAAATTTGAATACTAATTTATTTTGTGAAGCTTTAAAATATATTAGTTTAAATTCTCTTAAAAATTTTAATATCTGTTTTAATAAAAAATTCTATCAATTTTAACACATAAATTGATTTTAAAATCTATTTAGTAGATTTTACAAAAATTATTAAATTACATTTTAAGGATTTTAAAAACATTTTATAAAGCAAAAGCCCTTTTTATAAATCACTTATATTGTAAAAATTAAGCTCAAATAACGATTATAAATTTTGAACCTGTATTGTTTAAGGGTATTATTTTTATTCGTTATTAAGCAATATTAATTGTAAATTTTATAAGCAATCTTAAAAATAAAATATGTTTTTATAATTTACTTATTTAATAATTCACCTACAAAATCACTCATAGAATAATTTTTATTCTCTTTAGTAATAAGCCATTTTGCTACATTAATAGCACCTTTAGCAAATATTACTCTAGAATTTGCATTATGAATTAATTCTATACTTTCATCATCTCCATAAAATCCAACACTATGATACCCTGCAACGCTTCCACCTCTAAGGCTTACTAAACCTATTTCGTTATCTTCTCTTTTGCCTTCTCTATTAAAGCAAATCTTATGCTCTTTATTTAAAGCTTTATTTCTAGCTTCAAGTGCATTTTTTGCTAATGTTAGAGCTGTTCCACTAGGAGCATCAACTTTATGCTTATGATGTTTTTCATAAATTTCTATATCAAATTCTTTTAAAGCAAGTGCAGCAATTTTCGTAAGTTCATTTAATATTGCAACACCCAATGAAGTATTAGAAGCCCAAAAAAACTTACCTTTATAAGATTTAGCTTTTTTAAAATATTCATCTTTAAGCCCAGTAGTTCCAACAACTAAAGCTGGTGGATTATCTAATAAGCTAGCTTTTTCAAGTAACTCAACACTAGCAGCAGGAGTAGAAAAATCTATTATAACATTAGCTTTAAAAAGCTCATTATAATCATTATTTTCCTTAGTAAAAGAATATACTAAATCAATATTCTCATCAGCCAAAGCTAGTTTTACTAGCTCCTTACCCATTCTACCATTTGCCCCAAATACTGCTAGATTTATCATTTTATTATAATAGTGAGTTTAATTTATCAGCTAAAGCTTGTTTTGCTTGAGCACCAATTACCGTATCAACTATTTCGCCATTTTTGAAAAATAACATAGTAGGAACTGAGCGAATTCCAAACTCAGCAGCTAATTCTTCACAATCATCAATATTAACCTTAGCCACTAATGCTTTACCTTCAAATTCATTTGCTAATTCTTCAATAGCAGGTGCAAGCATTCTGCAAGGTCCACACCATGGTGCCCAAAAATCTACTAAAGCAACGCCTTTTTTAGCTAAATTAATATTTTCACTTGTTAATTCTTTTGCCATTTTATTCTCCTAAAAAAATATTTGTAAATAAAAATTATCATCTAACTTAGTTAATGAATATTTATTTTATTAAAGCACAATAACACAAATTACAATAAGGAAAAATTATGATATTTAGTGATGAAGAATTAATTGAACCTTGTTTAAATGTCCTAAAATCAAAGCTTCACATACTTCATAATGATGGTGGTGATTTGGAGTTTTTGGGTGTTAAAAACGGGGTTGTTTATATAAAATTACTTGGTGCTTGTCATGGTTGTGCTGCTGCAAATACCACTTTAAAATTAGGGCTTGAAAGGGCTTTAAAAGAACAAATTGATAGCAATATTTCGCTAATAAATCTTGAAGGTGGAAAGGAAGCTTTTGAAAAACTATGAAAGTTAATTTAGATAATTCTTACATAACAGATAATTCAAATGAATGTGAAAAAGGTTGTTATTTTTTACTAACCAATTCAAATTCCAAATACGAAAACGATGCAAAATCTAAAGGTGCTTTAGTGATTAACGAAGCAAAAGCAAGAGAACTTTTAAAAATCAATGAAAATATAAAAATTATAGGTATAACAGGCACAAATGGTAAAACCACTACCGCTGCTGCAATTTATTCTATATTGCTTGATTTAGGAAAAAAAGTATTTTTATGTGGAACTCGTGGGGCATTTTGTAATGATAAAAAAGTTGCGGCAAAATCTTTAACAACAGGATTTTTATTAGAATTATTATCGTATTTACAAATTGCAACTTTAAATAATTGCGAATATTTTGTAATGGAAGTAAGCTCTCACGCAATTGCACAAAATCGCTGTGGAGATATGAAATTCGCTGCTAAAATCTATACTAATTTAACTCAAGACCATTTAGATTTTCACGAAACTTTTGAAAATTATGCAAATTGTAAAGCAAGTTTTTTTCAAGATGAATGCTTAAAAATAATAAATCAAGATGCTTATAAATTTTCTTATAATGTAAAAGGTGCTATTACTTATGGTATAGAAAATCCTGCTTTATATAGCGTAAAAGCTTATACATTAATTGATGGTATTGAAGCAGTTTTTGCTGTTAAAAATGAGCTTTATGAGATTAGCTCTTCTTTAAAAGGCTTATTTAATATCTATAATCTTCTTGCAGCTTTTGCTTGTGTTAATGAATTGGTAAAACCTAATAAAGATGATTTAACTAATGCTATTGCTAATTATGCAGGGGTAATGGGAAGAATGCAAAGCATTCCTAATAAATATAATAAAGAAATAATAGTAGATTTTGCCCATACTCCAGATGGAATTGCTAATGTGCTAGAAGCAATGAAGCATAAAGAATTAATAGTAGTATTAGGTGCAGGTGGTAATCGCGATAAAAGTAAAAGAACTCCTATGGCAAAAATAGCTAGTCATTATGCAAAAACTTTATTTTTAACAAGTGATAATCCAAGAGATGAAGAACCTATTACTATTCTTAAAGATATGATAGATGGCTTAAGCGAAAACGAATTAAAAAATATAAATATTGTAATTGATAGAAGATTAGCGATTTATAAAGCACTTTTAGCTCAAAATAAAAATGAATGTGTTATGATTTTAGGTAAAGGTGATGAAGATTACCAAGAAATAAAAGGTGTAAAATATCCATTTTTAGATGAAAAAATAGCACTTGAATGCTTAGATGAAATACACAATTATGAAGAAAAAATTAGATTGAAAGGTGAATATGTTTAAAGATTTTGATTTTTCTAAAATGCAAGAAATGTTGCAAGATGTCCAAAATAAAGCTAAAGAATTTGAAAACGAATTAGCAAATAAAGAATTTGTAGCAAAAAGTGGTGCTGGAATGGTAGAAGTTAAAGTAAATGGCAAATTTCAAGTAATTGATATAAAAATAGATGATGAATTATTAAAAGACAAATCATCTATGCAAATATTATTAATTTCTGCACTAAATGAAGCATTAGAAAGTGCAAGTTCAAGCACAAAAAATGCTGCGGCTGATATGTTTTTTAAGGTAGGAAAATGAGAAAACTTGCATTATCTTTAATGTTAGTAGCGACCTTATTTGGCGTAGAGCGACCTACATTTGATGATTATTTAGCATGTTATGAAAAAAATAAAGCAAGTATGTTAAATTACGAAGGCTTACCTGCTTTTGTGTTAGATGAAAATCTTTTAGCTGTAGTAAAATTACCTGATACAAAATTAAATTCATACATTAAATACGACCCATTTTTAAATCTTTATTTAGTAAGGACTGATTTTTCTTTAATAAAGCCAATCACAGATGATGAAACAACAAGAACTAGAAATGATTGGCTAGGAATTATTGATGCTAAAAAAGAATATATAGGACATTTAAAATATCTAGCTCAAGGTTTGTTTGAAAGAGATAAGCTTGATTTTAATACAAAAATTGGCTTATTAAATTCTCCTTGTTGCAAGGTTTTGGGTATTAGTTTATTAAATGGAGAATTCATAGGCAATCGCTATTTAAATCATTTTAAAAAATATAATGATGTTTATTGGGGCGATATTGGTGCTACATTTACTCAAAGAGGGGATAGATATTTTGTAAGTGGTATTACTTTTAATAGCAACTTAAGATTAAATGATGAAATCTTAAGCATAGATGATAAGCCTATAGAATCACTTAGGGCATTAAATGAAAGAATACTTTTTGCAGAAAATCAAAGCACTATTTATTTAAAAGTTTTAAGAGATAATGAAGAAATTAATATAAGCTCTGTTGTAAGTCCTAAAATATATGAACAACCAGTATTTACAACAAAAAAAGCAATTGTTAAAAAACAGATTTCAAATTCTTTAGGAATAACTTTAGATAATAATCTAAATGTAATAGGAATTTCAAATAAAAATTTAGGCTTTAAACTAAAAGATAAAATCCTAAGAGTAAATAATGTAATAGTAAATACTAAAGCAGATTTTAATAAACAAATTCAACAAAGCGGTGTTTTAAATATATTAATTCAAAGATATATTAAAGACGAGAATAAAAACGGGGATTTTCAATTCTTTATAACAATTAACAAAGGAAAATAAATGTTAGAAAAAATGTCAAATAATTTAAGATTTTTAAGTGTAGATATGATTAATCGTGCAAATAGTGGTCATCCAGGCGTAGCAATGGGGCTTAGTGATATTTTAGCAGTGCTTAGCACAAAAATTAATCTAAATACAAAAAATCATATAAATCGTGATAGATTAGTATTTTCAGGCGGACACGCAAGTTCTTTAATATATTCGTTTTTACATTTAAGTGGATTTAATTTAAGTCTTGATGAGCTTAAAAATTTTCGCCAATTAGGCTCACTTGCAGCAGGGCATCCTGAGATTAAAACTCACGGAGTAGAAATAGATACAGGCCCACTTGGTCAAGGTATTGCAAATGCTGTTGGTTTCGCAATGGCAGCAAAATTTGCTAGTAGCAAACTAAATAATTCGTTAAATCATAAAATATACTGCCTTTGTGGAGATGGGGATTTGCAAGAAGGAATTAGCTATGAGGCTTGTTCTTTAGCAAATGTTCATAATTTAAATAACTTAGTATTAATTTATGATAGTAACGAAATTAGTATTGAAGGCGATGTAAAACAAGCATTTCGTGATGATATAAAGGCTAGATTTAATAGCGTTGGCTTTGATGTTTATACTATTGATGGGCATAATTTTGATGAAATTAGCAAGGCTTTAGAAATGACTAAAAATGCTGAGCGTCCAAGTATTATCATAGCTAAAACCAAGATTGGAAAAGGTGCTTGTGAATTAGAAGGAAGCGAGAAAACTCACGGCTCACCACTAGGTGCTGAACTAGCTTTAAAAGCTAAAAAAGCAGCTAATTGGAATGAAGAAGAGTTTTATATAGATAGCGAAGCTAAAAATGGCTTTGAGAAAATGTGTAGAAGAAGTGATGAGTATTTTGCAAGTTGGGATAAAGCAAATAAATTTAATGATGAACAATTAGAATTTATAGCTTATTTAGAAGGTAAAAAAGATTTAAATGTGGATTTTTCTAAACTTGATTTAAGTAAAAATTACGCTACAAGAGATAGCAACCACGCTTGTCTAAACGAAATAGCAAAACAAATTCCTACATTTTTAGGTGGTTCAGCAGACTTAGCACCATCAAATAAAACTTATCTAAAAGATTATGCAGATATTAGAAATGGTGGTAAAAATATAGCTTTTGGTATTCGTGAGCATGCAATGGGTGCAATTATAAATGCAATGGCAAGATATGGTTTGCATCCGTTTTGTGCTACATTTTTAGTATTTAGTGATTATTTAAAGCCTTCAATAAGATTAGCGGCTTTAATGAATTTGAAAGCATTTTTTGTATTTTCACACGATAGCATAGGAGTAGGAGAAGATGGTCCAACTCATCAACCAATTGAGCAAATCAGCACTCTTAGAAATATTCCTAATCTATACACTTTCCGTCCTGCTGATATGGCTGAAAATATAGCTTGTTGGCAAGTGGCTTTAAAGCTAAATAATCCAAGTGCATTCACACTTAGTCGTTCAGCACTTCCAAGCTTAAATACAAGTATTCCTGATATTAGCAAGGGAGCTTATTTTATAAAATATAGCGATAATGCAGAAGCTACAATAATTGCAAGTGGTAGTGAAGTTGCACTCGCACTTGAAGTTGCAAAAGATAAAAATATAAATGTATTAAGTATGCCTTGCTTTGAATTATTTGATAAAGAATTTGATAAATCTTTATTAAAAGGCAAGATTATCGGAATAGAAGCTGCAAGGTCTTATGAATTATATAAATACTGCGATGAGCTTTTCATAATGGATAGTTTTGGCGCTAGTGGTAAAGAAAAAGATGTATTTAAATATTTTGGATTTGATGCAGAAAAAATAAAAGAAAAACTATAAGTTTAAAGGCAATTTATTTGCCTTTAAATCAATTCTTCTATTTGTAATTTATAAAGATAAGCACTAATTAATAAAAATCTAATTTTAGCGCTACAGAACTAAAGGCAATTTATTTGCCTTTAAATCAATTCTTCAATCATACCTTTTATATTTGTAATTCCTAAAGATAAAGCACTAATTAATAAAGCTCTAGCCTTAACATCACTTAAATATTCACTCATAATTACACCATTTTTAATCAAATCAACTTCAGCTCCAGCATAAGCATAGGTTCTAAGACCTGCTTTACCACTTTCACATCTACTTGTCATAATTATTGGAATATTTGCTTTTTGAATAATTGGCATAGCTCTAGCCATTACATGCCCTGCTCCATAGCCACTAATTACCAAACCATCATAATTATTTAAAGCATATTCAAGCATATCATTATCAAAATCAAGGCACATTTTTAGTAAGGCTACTTTTTTAGTAATTTCTTTTAAAGGCTTTAGTTTTAGCCTTTTATAATTATTATTAAATAAATAAAACCTACCTTCTTTAATCTCTCCAACCAAACCACGATTAAAACTTGTAAAAGTTTCAAGACTAAATGAATTGCTTTTATGGATAAATTGTGCTGAATGAACGCTATCATTTAATACACAAAGCACACCTAAACCCCTTGCTAACTCACTATTTGCTAAAGTAATTGCATTGCTAATATTAGCTAGATAATCACTTCCTAACTCGCTAGGATTTTTCATAGCACCTGTAAAAATTAGTGGCTCATCTAAATCCCAAAATAAATTACAAAAAAATGAACTTTCTTCTAAAGTATCAGTTCCTTGAGTAATAATTACAGCACGAGAGCCTTTTTTAATCTCTTCTTTTGCAAGATTTAAAACTTCAATTAACATTGAAAAAGTTATATTTGGACTTGAGATATTGCTAAAAGTTATTGCATTAATGTCTTTAAATGAACTTGTTAAATCATCGGCATTTAGGCTAGGAATTGCTCCTTCGCCTAAATTACGCATAGAAATTGTCCCGCCAAGAGATATTAAACTAAGCATTTCTTACACAATCTATTAAATATCTTACATTTTCTACTGGAATATCAGGTAAAATTCCATGCCCTAAATTAAATATATGAGCCTTATCTTTTGTAAGTTCTTTTATGATTTCAACGCCTTCTTTTATAGCTTTTTTACTATAAAGTCTGCAAGGCTCAAGATTTCCTTGCAATACATAAGGAGTTTTTGCTGCTACTTGAAGTGGAGTGCTCCAATCAACACCTAAAACATCAATTTTTGCATCTAAACATTCAATAAAACCACCTACTCCTTTAGGAAAAGCAATTATTGCAATATGTGGGTATTTTGTCTTTAAATAACTTGCTAAATCTTGAATATATTTCCAAGCAAATTCCAAATAAGCACTAGGCTCAAGCGCATTAGCCCAGCTATCAAAAATCTGAATAGCATTAGCACCTGCTTTTATTTGATTTTCGCAGTATTCTTTTAAAACTTCAGTAATTTTTGCTAATAATTTATGTGCTAGGGCTGGATTTTCATAAATCATTCTTTTGCTTTTTGCATAAGTTTTAGAGCCTTTTCCTTCTATCATATATGTTGCTAAAGTCCAAGGAGCACCACAAAATCCTATTAAAGCTTTATTTGAAGCTAATTTTTCACGAGTTAATTTTATAGCGTCATAAACATAAGTTAATTTACTAGCTGCATTTATATTTAATTTTTCTACATCAATTTCACTTGATATTATCTCATCAAACACAGGACCTTCACCTGCTTCAAATCTAAGTGGTAAGCCCATCTCAAGTGGCACTACTAAAATATCTGAAAATATAATAGCTGCATCAAAATCTAGTATATCCACTGGCTGAAGCGTAACTTCGCTAGCTAATTTATAATCCTTACAAAGACTTAAAAAATCTCCTGCTCTAGCACGAGTAGCCTTGTATTCAGCTAGGTATCTACCTGCTTGACGCATCATCCAAATAGGCATAACATCACTTTTTTTTCCAAAACAAGTATCTATAAATATCATCTTTGCTCCTTAGTGTTCTTTAGATTTATTATCACTTTTATGTAAAGCCCATAATCCAAGGCAAATACACATAATACCGATTGCTAAATAAAGCATATCCATACTTGAGCTAAATTTTAAATTAAGTGCGTGTTGGAAAAAATTAACAACTAAAACCATAATAATAACTTTACCAAGCTTATCTTTTAGCTCATCTAAACTATGAACTTCTAAAACCTTGCTTTGTTTATATTGTTTAAATTCTTCAACATCGCTTATAAATAATTCATATATTCCAAAAGAAAATATATAAAAAACTAAAGCCATTAAATATAAATCAACAGCTCCAACTATAGTGCTTACAGCTTCTTCGTGAATATCAATATCAGCACCTAAAAAATAATAAGTATATGTAACTTTTATGACCTTATACACATCAAAACTAGCAATAAAAAATAACATAAAAGCACCTAAAAGACCAAAAATAACAGGTAAGATTGTAATAAACCTAGAATTTACTAGGAATTTTTCAAAATATTTTTCTAACATTTATTCCCTTATTTCATAAAATCCGAATTGTTGGTATTCGTGTGGTTTATTATAAAAATCTTTTGTAGTGCTTTGATAAATAGGACTTAAACTTAACTTAAAGTTATTTGAATTTTTATAAGTAGAATTACTTTGTTGTAAAAACAACCAATCTATTTGATTTTTGAAAAGTTCTAAGGCATTAAACCCGCCTTCAATCATTACAAATTTAATATTTTGCTCTTGCAATTCATCTTTTAATTTTAAAGGATTTTTACCAAAAATAATTTCTCTATTAGTTTTAAAAATATTTAGAGATTTAAAATTAGAATTTAAATCTTGAAAATATTTTGAAAATACTAATAAATTAGGTGCTTTTTTGCTAGTAGAATATCTAGCATCAAGCATAGGATTATCAAGTCTTAAAGTATTGCCACAAATTATTAAATAATCTATATTGGTTCTAATTTCGTGAAAATATGTCCTTAAATACTCATTACTAATACTACCTTCATTGTTATAATTTAGATTAATTGCTAATTTAAATAAAACAAAAGGCTTATTATCTAGCCAGAATTTAAATGGAGCAATTAATTTATCGCATTCATCTTGTAAAATCCCAAGATTTACTTTAATTCCAGCTTGTCTTAATTCATTTATACCATTTTGAGAACTATCACTTGAGCCTATATTTACTTCTTTAACTTTATATTTTATTAATAATTCGTGGCAAGGTGGAGTGCGACCTTGCTTACTGCAAGGCTCTAAAGTTACATAAAATACACTATCTTTTAAAGCATCTTTTCCATATTTTTCTAAGATTTCATTCACACATAATCTTTCTGCGTGAAATGTTCCTGCTTTTTGGTGTGCTTTAATACTTAAAATCTTGCCGTATTTATCTAATACTAGACAACCTACGGCAGGATTTGGATAAGTTAAGAATTGATATTTCCAAGCCTCTTTTAAGGCTAGGTTCATATAAAAATCACTTCCTAAATTCAAGTTTTTTAACTCCAATAGCTTTATAAGCATCAATTCCTGCAGTTATCTTGCCTAATTTTAAATCAATTTGCTCTATTAAGCTATTTTGTAAAGCTCTTTCGCTATCTAAGAATTCTAAAAAGCTGATTTCTCCTTCATTAAATTTAAGCTTATTAAACTCATAAATTTCTTCTTCTAGTTTTACTATTTCATCATAATCTCTTAATTTAACTTCGGCATTATTATATTTTAAAATAGCATCTTCTATTTCTTTTAACGCAGTTTTGACTACTTTTTCATAGCCTAATACTGCATTATCTTGAGCTAAATTTGCTCTAATTACTTGCTCATCAACATCACCTAAATTAAATAAAGGTTGTAACAAACTAGCAGTAATTGAGCCAACAGGGTCAGAAAATACATTATGTGTATCTCCACTCCAACTAACACCAGCACCTATTGTAAAGGTTGGAAAAAAGCTATCCCAAGCAATTTTTGCATTATTATGAGCTATTTTTACATCTAAAATTGCTTTTGCTATATCAGGACGATTTGTCATAACAGAGCTTGGTATAGTAGCTGGCATAACAAAATCTTCTATTAAGTTATTAGCAAATTTAATTGGTTCTTTTTCTTGATTTAATCCATAAACTAAAATATCTAAAGAATTAATATATAAATCTCTTTCTAATTTTAAACTTCTTAATTTAGTTTGATTTAGAGTAAATTGTTCTTTAGTTTGTAAAAGAACTGATTTTGTAATAAAGCCTAATTTATATTGCTCTTCTTTTAATTTTAAAGTTTTTTCATAGCTATTTATAAAGTCTTCTAAAATTTCTATTTTTTTATTAGTTGCTACAACTTGATAATAAAGTTTTGCGATACTAAATCCAATAGTTTGATAAGTATTTTCTACATCAAATTCGCTAATATTAGCACTATAAATAGCGTTATCTTTAGCCTTACCAAATTTATTTAATAAATCTATTTCATAAGATAAATTAAGACCTAAAGAATGTCCGTAAGTTGGCTTTTGGTGTTTAATTAATCTCTCATTTGCATTAATTCCAAGATTAATGCTAGGCTCTCTTTTAATCCCAACACTTACTAAATTTGATTCAGCTATTAAAAGATTATTAATAGCCATTTTAACATCTTCATTGTTTTCCATAGCAATCTCAATCAAGCGATTAAGATTTGCATCATTACCTAAACTTCTCCAATCTTTAATTTCAAATTTAGTATTATTATCTAAATTATTTGGAGTTTTAAGCTCATAATTATTAACACTAGAGCAAGCAGCTAAAAATAAAGCTGCGATTGCTGATATTAAAAGCTTATTCATTAATTTGCTTTCCTTTCTTTTTAAAAACCTTATCATTTAAACTCTCTAGTAAATAGAAAAATAAAGGCACAAATAAAATAGATATACTAGAAGCTATAATAATACCACCAACTAGCCCTGTGCTAAGTGAGTGTCTAGCAGCACTACCTGAACCTTCGCTAAATACTAAAGGTAAAATACCAAAACCAAACGCTAAAGAAGTCATAATAATAGGTCTAAATCTAAGTTTTGCCGCCTTTATAGCTGCATCATAAGTATTTAAGCCGTGTTTATATTTTTCTTCCATAGCAAATTCAACAATTAATATAGCATTTTTTGCACTAAGACCAATTAACAATAATAAACCTATTTGAAAATATATGTCATTTTGCATACCCCTTAAATAAGTTGCTGCTAAACTTCCAAATACTGCAAAAGGAACTGCCGTAATTACTGCAAGTGGCATTAACCATCTTTCATATTGAGCTGCAAGTATTAAAAATACAAATACCATACCTAATGCAAATGCAGTAGAACCACTACCACTAGCATTTACTTCCTCATAAGAACTTCCTGCCCAAGCATAAGAATATTCATCTTTATTCATAGTTTCATTAAATACTTCAACTATAGCATTAATAGCATCTCCACTAGTATATCCTGGAGCTGGCGAAGCTGTAACTTTTGCAGCTGGGAAAAGGTTAAATCTAGTTACTGAAAACGCTGCTACACTTGGCTTAATATCAACAACACTAGCTAAAGATATACTTTTGCCTTCACTATTTTTAACATAAATATTTTCAAGACTTGTTCTTTTATTTCTAAATTCTTCATCGCCTCTTACATTTACTTGGAAATTTTTACCTAAAGCAGTAAAATCATTCACATAAACAGAACCAAAAATTAAATTTAAATTTGAATATATATCACTTAAACTAAGCCCTAAAATTTTAGCTTTTTTCTCATCAACACTTACTTTTAACTCAGGATAATCAGTGTTTAAAGTCGTTCTTGCTTGAGTTAATTCAGGTCTTTTTGATGCTGCTGCAAGTAAAGTATCTATATCTTTTTTAATTTCTTCATAACTTTTACCTGATTTATTTTGCACATACATTTCAAATCCGCCTGTTAAAGAAAGCCCCATAATCGGTGGTGGATTTAAGAAAAATGCAAAACCATCAGGGTCAAGCCACATATTTTTCATCCAAGTATTAGCTAAATTTTCACTATCTCCATTAATACCTAAATCTTTTCTATCTTTATAATCTTTTAATGTAATAAATGAAATTCCAGCACTTGGAGAAAGAGCTGAACTCTCTACATCAAATCCATTTAAAGAAATCATACTTTCTACTGCAGGATTATTCTTAACCATATCATAGATTTTATTATTAAAGGCTAGAGTTTTATCTAGGTTGCTAGAAGATTTTAATTGTGATAAAACCAATACAGCACCCTTATCTTCGCTAGGAACAAGTGAGCTAGGAATAATTTTTAGTAAGGCAAAAATTCCATAAAAGAATATAGCAACTACTATTAAACTTGGAATTACATGTCTTAAAACTTTTGCAACTGCACTACCAAAAATATTAATACTCCAATCAAAAAAGTCATTAAATTTTTTAACTAAATAAAAAGGCTTATCTTCATGGTCTTTTAATAATATACCGCATAATGCAGGAGTTAGCGTTAATGCAACAAAACCTGAAATACAAACAGAAATTACAAGAGTAATTGCAAATTGTCTTTGAATTTGCCCTACAAAACCATCTAAAAATGATACAGGAATAAATACCGCACTTAATACTAAAACGATAGAAATTACAGGTCCGGTTACTTCATCCATTGCCATTTTAGTAGCTGCTTTTACATCTTTTGTAATACCACTTCTAAACACACGCTCAACATTTTCTACAACAACAATAGCATCATCAACAACAATGCCGATTGCTAAAACTAAAGCAAATAATGTAATAAGATTGATTGTAAAACCAAAAACATAAAGGAAAGCAAAAGTTCCAAGTAAAGAAACCGGCACAGCAATTAATGGAATAATAGTTGCACGAAGGTTTTTTAAGAACATATACATAACTATTAAAACAAGTAAAATAGCTTCAACAAATGTTTGAACAACTTCGCTTATACTATCTTTTACGAAATCAGTAGTATCATAAGGCATACTATAAGCAACACCACTTGGGAAGAATTTGCTTAGCTCTTCTAATTTTTCTTGCACAGCTTTAGCTACTGCTATAGCATTTGCACCTGATTTTAAATTAATCATCATAGGAACCATTTTTTTACCATTATTAAGTCCGGCAAAACCATAGTTTTTAGTTCCTATCTCTACTCTTGCTATATCTTTTAAATATAAAATATTTCCATTTGGAAGTGCTTTTATTATGATATTTTCAAAATCACTTACCTTACTAAGCTTACCTTTAGCACTCATTGTATAAACAAATGGACTAATTTCTTTCATAGGTAAATCGCCTATCGTTCCTGTTGGATATTGTGAGTTTTGTTCTCTTATAGCTGCACTTACAACAGCTGGATTTAAATCATATTTATTAAGCTTTTCTGAATCAAGCCAAATTCTCATAGAATAATCTTTAGCTCCAATTACTTCAGCACTACCAATACCTTCTAATCTCTTTAACTCTTCAGCCACATTTAATGTAGCATAGTTACTTAGATAAGTTTCATCACGGCTATCATCAGGAGAATAAAACGAAACAACAGCTAAAATATTTGAGCTAGTCTCATCAACACTAACACCTAATTTTTTAACTTCTTCAGGCATTTTTGCTTGAACGCTTTGAACTTTATTATTAACATCAATTAATGCTTTTGATGGGTCTTTTCCAACCTTAAAATAAACATTTAAAAACATCAAACCACTTGAACTTGAGCTTGAAGTTATATAAATCATATCTTCAACACCATTAATTGCGTCTTCAAGAATACTTGCTACATTTTGAGAAAGCGTAGCTGCATCAACGCCAGAATAATTAGCAGTTACCCTAACCGTTGGAGATGTTACATTAGGATATTCTTCAATAGGCAAACCCTTCATTCCTAAAATACCAGCAATAGTAATTATGATTGAAACAACTATTGCAAATACTGGTCTATATATAAAAAACTTAGAAAACATTATTGTTCCTTAGTCTGCTCTTTAGGAGCTTGCTTTTGCATCATCGCACCAAATTCTGCCTTAGTTGCTATTTTTGCGCCAGGATAAATCTTTTTATAATTATTTAAAATCAATTCATCATCAACTTTTAAATCACTTGTTTTTGCGTCAATTACGGCAATTTTCTCATCATCAAAAATTGTTTTAACATGAATTTGTTTTGTTATATTTTTGTCTTTAACAAATACATAATATCCATCAATATCTTGTAATAAATTTTCTCTACTAATTACAAAAGAATCATTTTGCATAATATTGCTTAGTTTAAGACTAACAAAGGTTCCTGCACTTAATTCTTGATTAGTATTTTCAAAAACCGCATAAGCCTTAGTGCTTGCTAATTCATTATAATTTGATATAAACTCAACTTTACCTTCATAAGTCTTACCATTTAAAGTAAAATTAGCTTTTGCACTTTTTAAATCATTATTATTTCTTTTAATTTGTTCCATATTTGTATCTGATATAAAAAATGTAGCTTTTAAAGTATTTTGATCTACAATTTTTACTAATTGAGTATTATTTGCATTAGCATAGCTTCCAGCATCAACTAACGAAGCTTGCACATATCCATCAAATGGAGCTTTTACATTAGTATAATCATAGTTTAATTTAGCTATCTTATAAGCTGCATTGGCTTTATCTAAACTAGCTTTTGCACTTTTAAAGGCTGCTTCTTTTGTATCAAATTCTTTTTGACTAACTGCTTTTTTAGCATATAAGTCTTTAGTTCTATTATAATCAGTATTAGCGTTTTCGTAGTTTGCTTTAGCAACACCAACATCAGCTAACGCTAAATCCAAACTAGCTTTATATTGCTCATCATCAATTTTATATAAAATTGTTCCCTTTTTTACAAAATCACCATCTTTAAATAATATTTTTTTAATCTCACCAGATACTTTTGGCAAAACTATTACATCTTTATTAGCTTCTAATTTCGCTGCATATTGATAATAAATTTCAGCATTTTCTAAACTTACTTTTTTAATATCTACAATAGAAGGTGGCATTTCTTGCTGCTTTTGCTCTACCTTGTCATTGCAAGCTGTAAATAATAATAAGCTAGCAACGAAACTTAATTTAATAAGTCTTTTCATAAATCTTCCTTGTTGTAATTTTAAATTTTAAAGATGTAATTATAATTACATTTAAGTTAATGAAATTAACGCAAAGCCCTTAAAAATAAGATATTTACATTTTTTACATGCTCACTTAATTCATCTTTTGTAAAGATTTCTTTAGAGTTAAAAATCAAATCAAAAATCTTATTACTTCTAATCATAGAGCAATATAAATTAGCTAAATTATAAGCACTTATTTCATTTAGAATTTCTTTTTTGATTTTTTTCTCAAATACTTCACATAAAAATCTAATTATTACATCTTTATCTGCTTTTGCACATTCTTGTTTAAAATTAATATCTTGATAAGTTCTCTCAAGAACTAATCTTAAAAATTTTGCATTATCTTCGCCTATAAAAAAATTACAATATTCATTACCAAATACATTTAAAAAATCTGGTAAATCCAAGTTGGCTTTTGAAGAAATCATAATTTTTAAATTCTCTAACCTAGTTTCTGCCCTAAATTTTAAAGCCTTTAAAAATAAATTATTTTTATTTTCAAATTTTTTATATATCGTCGCAAGAGAACCGCCAGTTACTTTAACAATATCGTTTAAACTTGTATTTTCATAGCCCTTTTCTAAAAATAGTTCAAGGGCTACTTTTAAAATTATTTCTTCTTTTCCTTCCATTTTTTCTCCTTAGGATATATAAATATTGTATCCTTTATGGTAAATATTTTATCATCATCTAAGGCATAAGCTCTTATATTAATATGCTTATGATGTTTTTTAACTTTCTTAAGCTCGCTTCTTAAAATAACAATTTGTTTTAATTTCTCACCAGCTTTAACTCTAAAATCTTTTTTAGGTTTTAAAATACTAATATCATCATCTAATATTTCTAAATAAAATCTATGGTCTTGCTTGCTAGTATTGTGAAATAATATAACATAGGCATTATCAACATAATTTTCATCTTTATTTATTGTATATAATTCAGTAGTTCTATTTATATTCATAAGCATAGTTTCTTTACTACCAGCCGTTAAAACTAACCCAATAAACATAGCACACAATACAACTATATAAACAATAGTTCTAAATCTAAAGAATTTAAGTTTTTCTTTAGTTTTTATTTCTTTTGTGCTAGACCAAGATATTAATGATGGTCTATTAAATCTTGCTTGAACATTTGAACAAGCATCAGCACATTCAAGACAATTTATACAATCAAGTTGCATTCCTTTTCTAATATCTATATGAGTTGGGCATATTTTTACACAGGCTTCACAAGCTATACATTCTCCACCTATTGGTTTTTTTGTAATTTTTTCTCCATCTTTATAAATAATTCCGCCACGACTTTCATCATATATAACACTTTTTGTGTCGTTGTCAAACATAACGCTTTGAATTCTTGCATAAGGACAAATATAAGCACAAAAATTCTCTTTAATAAAAGTAATATCAAATGTTATAAATAAAGATAAACATAAAACAATTCCAAATAAAAGTAAGTGTTCATTAAAATGGTCAAGATAAGTAAAGAAATCTTCAGGTGGAACAAAATACCATAAAAAATTACTTGCAGCAATTAAGCTAATTGGGTAAAACACAATAACACTTGCAATTCTTGCAAATATTTTATTTCTTGGTTTATTTTGTTTATTTTTTCTGCCACTATAAATTCTAAATAATTTAGTTTGTATTAAATCTCTAAAAATTATTCTAAATATAGTTTGAGGACAGCCCCAAGCACACCAAACTCTACCAAGTAAATTTGTAATAAAAAAAATAAATACAAACATCATAATTAATAAAAATGGCATTAAATACAACTCGTTTGTATTAAAAGATATGAAAAATAAATCTAATTTTTGTTTATCAAAACTAAGCAAAAATAAATGATTACCATTTATTCTAATAAATGGAATAATAAAAATAATACAGGTAAGTAAAACATAAAATGTAGTCCGCTTTTTAAAATAATTTGTAATATTTCCCATTACGCTCTCCTTAATTTTAACTTAATTTGTAATTTTAAGATAATTTTAGTCTTTAAAAATTAAGAATAGTAAATTAAAAAATATTTTGTTTATTAACAATTTTTTTATAAATTAGCACTTTTAATTTTACAACGAAAGGAAGTGATTGCCGTGCCAGGGATTAAAGTTCATAATAACGAATCTTTTGACGAGGCTTATCGCAAATTCAAAAAGCAAACTGATCGTAACCTAATCGTAACAGAAGTTAGAGCAAGACGCTTTTTTGAACCTATGACTGAAATTCGCAAAAAACAAAAAATTTCAGCTAGAAAAAAAATGCTAAAACGCCTATATATGTTAAGACATTACGAAGCAAAGCTTTAATAAAAAGGGGTTATCCCCTTTTTAAAGGTTAGAAATGAAACTCTTAGTAAAAGACGCCGCAAAATACTTAAATATCAGCAAAGAAGCTATTTATAATAGAATTAGAAGAGGCACTTTAAAATCAATAAAAGAAGATAATAAAACCTATGTTTTAATAGAACCAGAACAAAATAGTTTAGCTATTAAAGATGAGCTATTAGAACAAATAAAAATCTTAAAACTAAGCAACGAAGAATTAAAAAAAGAAAACGAAGAATTAAAAAATAAAATAAATCTACCAGTAATTATAAAAGCAAAATGGATTTTAATAGATGAATATTTATTAAGATTTAAGAAAAAAAAGCGTGAAAAAATAAAAAAATATCTAATATCAAGGCTTTTTAAAAGTAAAAAAATAAAACTAGAAAACAATCAAGTATTTATAAGAAACAAAAAATTATCAAAGATTTAGGAGGAAAAATGTTTAAGAATTTAAATAACTTAACTTACAAAGCGTCTTTAACTGCAATTGTAGCTGGTTCATTATTAAGTGCTTGTGGTGGTGAAGAGCAACAACAAGCTAAAGGCTCATTTTTAATAATAGAAGAATATGCTCCTAAACAATACAGAATTAAAGATGAATTTCCAAGCGATGAAACAAGAGTAGTTCTAAAAGAATTAAATGGAAATGAAAGAGTATTAAGCAAGGCTGAGATGGATGAGCTAATAAAAGCTGAAAATGCAAAAATAGAAGCAAATCAAAGCTCATTAACAAATGAAAGTATTGGTTCAAATCATTCATTAGGCGAAGTTTTGCTAAGCTCTGTAGCAGGTGCAATCATTGGCTCTTGGATAGGCAATAAGTTATTTAATAATTCACATTTTAATGCAAACAAAGCTACGCATTATCAAAACCCAAGCACATATCAAAGAAGTGTAAATAGCTTTAAAAGCACACCTAGTGCAGGAGCTTCAAAAAGTAGTGGATTTTTTAAAAGCCAAAGCACAAGTGGTGCTAGTAGTTCTGGTAGTTTTGGCTCTTAATGTATATTGAAATTATAAAATTTAAAAACTTTATAGTTTTAATAAAAGCTAATGATGAGTATTTGATTTCAGTTGATATTACAAATCTTGCTACTTTAAAAGAAAAACCAAATCAAATAACTTCATTAGTAAAATCTGAACTTTTAAAGTATTTTAAGGGAGAAGATTTTGATTTTACAAATATAAAACTTAATCTTGATAAATTTTCTACTTTTACAAAAGAAGTTTTAAATGAACTTAAAAATATACCTTATGCAAACACTATAACTTATAAAGAATTAGCATATAGAATAAATTCTAAAGCCTATCGTGCAGTAGGAACTGCATTATCAAAAAACCCTTATTTAATAATACTACCTTGCCATAGAGTAATTCGCTCTGATGAAAGTCTAGGAAGATTTACTTGTGAAGTGTCTAATATGAAAGAGTTTTTAAATAAACACGAAAAAAATAATATCAAACCAAATAATTTTTAAAGTATTTTATAAGCCATTATTAATTTATAAAATACTTAATCCTAATTTAAATTCCAAAAAGGAATTTAAATTAGAAATTTAACTTAATAATCTTTTCTAGTAAATACATAGCCTTGCATTAAGCATCTTGCAGTCCTAATCACACTCACACTATCATTATCAATAAATCCCGTAATTGTCCCACTTGGATGAGCTATTACTAATTCATTAGAAAAGCTACTTAAATGCTCATTAATTAATGTGCCTTGTGTCTTTGCTGCCATTGAAATACATACCGTTCCTGTAACTGCAATTGATGGGTGTGGGCGTTGCATACTCATCATTCTAACGCATACATTTATATCATTTTTTGATATTTTAGCACCACTTGTGCTAGTGTAATCTTGCACGAAATCAACCAAACAAGCTTTAGGCACTGATGGATTTTTTGCTGTTGCTTCTTCTTTTTTTGCTAAGCCAATTAGCTCACTTGCTATACTTCTTACTTCTTCAATTTTATCAAGCTCGTTTTGAGAAATTTCATCATACATATTGCCACTTAATAAATCTTTAGCTCTCATAAACACAAGCGCTGCTCCAGCATCTACTATACTAATTTCAATATTGCCAAAACTTGTATTTACAACTTGTTTTGCAGAATTTGTAGGCAATAATCCTTTATTCATAGAGCCTTCAGGATTAATAAAACCTAATTTAATTTCACTAGCTGTATTTGGCACTCCTGCTATTTTAGTATCTCCTGCTGGTTCAAAACTCTTTAAATCATCGCTTAATTTAAATCTAGCTTTTAAATATTTATTTGTATTAGTATTTAAAATCCTAACGCAAATTATTTTATTTTCTAAATCACACTCATCTTTTATAATGATTTTTTCATACATTTTAGAATCATTTAAATCAATCAAACCCAAATCATAAGCAAAAGCACCAACGCATGAGCTAATATTTCCACAATTACTATTAAAATCAACCATTTCTTTATCAATATTTACTTGAGCGAAAGTATAAGTTAATTCATTATTTTTAATATCAACTATAGCTACTTTTGAAGTTACTGACGCAGCACCACCAATTCCATCAATTTGCTTTGTAGCAGTTCCCATAACATCAGCTAAAAACTCACCCCATTTAACTCTTGCTGGCATATCTTTTTCATAAAAACAAGCAGCTTTAGATGTGCCACCTCTATAAATACTACATTTAAATTTCTTCATATTTTCTCCTTTTAATTAATGTAAATAAATCCGTCCATTATTCTTCTTGCACTTCTTTTAAGTCCAACACCTATGATTTTACCACTTTCTATCTCTACGCTAACATCTACTACGCCTAAAAAATGTTTAATTTTTACATCTTGAATACCATTTTGTATCATAGTTAAACCACTAAGCTCATTTGCTAAAGTGCCATTTTCTAATGCTGCAACGGCTAAATTATATAATCCACTAGCAGGAGAGCTTTTGTGAAGATTTCTAAGGCTTAAAACCCTAATTCCTATATCAAATTCACTTTTATCATCAGATTTAAAAAGTGCTGCTATTTTTGGTATAGCTTGATTGTTTTCTAAATCATTTTCATCTTTAGCAAAACCTAATTTAATAGCATAAAAATCTCTTAATTTGTTTAAATCTTCAATAGCTTTTAAAGCACTAAAATCATTATAATTTAAATTAAAATCTAAATCAAATTCCCTTGCATCAACATATAAAAATGGATTTATTAAATCAAGTAAAGTAGCTCTATAACCATTAAAATTGCTAATTTTTCCTAATGGATATTTAAGTCCTGTTTGTTCAGCCCCTGCATTTTTAATAAAAACATCAGCCAGCTCACAACCACCAAAAACTCCTTGCATAATACTAGAACCTTTTTCTACAAATTCTCCATCTTTAGTCTTAGCTTTAAATTCAATAATTTTTTGAATATTTGTATTGTAAATTCTAACACATACATTGCTTGCAAACCTATCAAAACTAAATAACTTTTCATTAATAGCATAAGCTCCAACAGCAGCTATTAAATTCCCGCAAGTGCCTTTATTATCTATACTATCTTTCATAACCCCAGCTTGAAAGAATTCCCACTCAATATCATAATTTTTATTATTTACACTTTTTACAACGCATATTTTATTGGTTGATGATATAGAACCACCTAGCCCATCAATAGCGTTTTGGTTATGACAATCAATAGATTTTTTAAATATATCAGCCCAAGTGCTTTTATCTTTAGGCAAGTCATTTGCGTTAAATATTAGCCCCCTACTCGTGCCACCCCTATAAACACTGCATTTAATTTTCATAATTATCCTTTAAATTTATTTTCTATATCCATCCACTTATCAAATTCACATATTCTATTTCTTTCTTTCATAGAAATCATTAAATGTTCTGCATTATCTGTTCTGCCTGTAGTTTTTAAATGATTTAATAAATCATTCATACCTTTAATAGCAGCTTTTAAAGTAGCATTTGCATAAAGAACTATATTAAAGCCCATTTTTTGTAATTCATCATTGCTCAATATCGGAGTTTTGCCACCTTCTACCATATTTGCAATATGATAAGCTTTTACTAATTTAGGAAGACTTGCCATTTGTTCTATGCTAGTAGGAGCTTCTATAAATAATATATCAGCTCCACTTTCTAAATACGCATTAGCTCTATTAATAGCATCATCAAAACCATTAACAGCAATTGCGTCTGTTCTTGCAATTATTAAAGTATCATATTCTAAAGCGTCTTTACAAGCTTTGATTTTCGCACACATTTCATCTTGAGATATTAATTTTTTCCCATCAAAATGCCCGCACCTTTTTGGTAGTTGCTGGTCTTCTATTTGAATTGCTGCTATTTTGTTTTTGCTAAATTCTTTTGCTGTTCTATAAACATTTAAAGCATTGCCGTAGCCATTATCTATATCTGCTATTACGGGAAGATTTGTAGCATCGTTTATTCTCTTTGTATTTTCTAACATTTCATTCATACTAACAAGTCCTATATCGGGAAAACCAAACTGCATATTTGCCATACCTGCTCCTGTAGCATAAACAACTTTAAAACCTGCTAATTCAATAAGTCTTGCATATAAAGCACAAGAAGCTCCTGGTGCTACTAGAATTTCTTGTGAATTAAGTGCTTCTTTTAAAATTTTTGCTTTCATTAGCACTCCTTTTAAAAAATGCTTAATCTTAACACAAAATTTTAATTTTTGATATTAATTGTTAATTAATAAGAAATAAGTGTGTAGAATTGTAACAAGATGATTTAATTAAAAATCATCTTTTTTACTAAAGGCATTAATAATATATCCTAATATAAACATAACAATCACAGGTATAACCCAGCCAAGCATAGATGAGTAAAATGGCAACATTTCTAAATATTTAGCTATACCTAAATAAGATAATATTTTTTCATCGTTTATGCTTAAAATTGAGCTATCAATTGCGTTTAAAATTCCTATAAAAGCCGCAGTATAAACGCTAAATCTATAAATGATTTTGCTCTCATTTATTAAATTATTTATTAAAGATAAAATTATTAAAACTATAGCTATTGGATAAATCGCTATTAATATAGGAACGCTTACTTTTAAAATCTGCGTTAAACCTTGAATTGATAAAACAAAACTAGCAACTACCCAAATAATAACCCAAGTTTTATAAGAAATCTTAGTAACACTACTAAAATAGCTAGCACTTGAGCCAATCAAACCAATCGTAGTAGTAAGACAAGCAAGTAAGGCAGTAAATCCTAAAATAAATCTACCAAAACTACCAAATAAATCATCACTAATTAATGATAATAAAATAGCCCCATTACTAGCGTCTTTAAAGGTATTACCATAAACATAGCCTAAATACCCTAAAGCAAAATAAACTATCATTAAAATAATTCCAGAAAATAATCCTGCTTTTATAGTAAGTAATGATAATTGATGTTTATTAGTAACTCCTAATGATTTTAAAGCTCCAACAACGCTAATCCCAAATACTAAAGCAGCAAGCGCATCCATAGTCTGATAGCCTTCTACAAATGCTGTTGCTACTGGGTGGGTAGTGTAATTTTGATTAGGAATGCTAACATTTACTTCTGAATAAATTAAAGTGCATATAAAAAATACTGCTATTAAAATAAGTAAAATCGGTGTTAAATACTTGCCTAATGTATCTAACATAGTGCTAGGATTTAAGCATATATAATAATTAAGTGCAAAATATATAAAACTATAAAAAGCTAAATAATATACATTATATTCATTATCAACAAAAGGTAAAATCATTATTTCATAAGGCATAGTGCTAGCTCTTGGAATTGCTACTAAAGGCCCTATGGTAATATAAATAACTGCTACAAAAATTACTGCAAATGTTACATTTACTCTACTTGCTAATTCTTTTAATGTTCCTGCTTTAGCAACTGCAGCAACGCCTAAAACAGGTAAAGCAACACCTGTTACACAAAAAAACAAAATCGCTAAATAAAAATTACTCCCCGCATCCATTCCTAGTTTTGGTGGCAAAATAAAATTCCCCGCACCAAAAAACATAGCAAATAGCATTAATGCAACTACATAAAATTCTTTTTTTCCTATTTTTGTCATATTTCTCCTTAGATTTTTTTACAAAAGACTTCTTACGCCTTTTGCGTTAGGTTCGCTCAAAATTCCTTGCTTTTCGCACTGCTCTACAATATTAGCAGCTCTATTATAACCTATATTTAATTGGCGTTGAATATAAGAAATACTAGTTTTTCCGCTCTCTTGCATAATTCTTACAGCTTCACTGAATAATTCATCTACACTATCATCATTATTTTTAACATAGGTTTGAGTAAAGCTTGAATCTTGTAAAATACTCTCATCATAATTTGATTTTTCTTGTTTTTTTAGGTGCTCTACTACTCTAATTATCTCTTCTTCACTTGCAAATGGAGCGTGCAATCTTACTATCTGACTTGTTCCTGGTGGAGTAAATAAACTATCTCCACGACCAAGCAAACTCTCAGCTCCTTTAGAATCTAGTATAACCTTACTATCAACTCCAGTTCCAACTTTATAGCTTAATCTACTAGGTAAATTTGCCTTAATAAGACCTGTTATTACATCTACACTTGGGCGTTGTGTAGCTACTATTAGATGAATTCCTGCTGCTCTTGCCATTTGAGCTAATCTTGCTATATAAGTTTCTACTTCTTTTCCACTAGTCATTATTAAATCAGCCAATTCATCAATAATAATTACAATATAAGCAAAAGGCTCAAGTCCTAATTTAGGTGCTTTTTCATTAAAACTTTCAATATTTTTAGTATAAACGCTAGCCATTAATTCATATCGTCTTTCCATCTCTAAAACCATATTTTTTAAAGCTAAAGTTGCTTTTTCTGCTCTTGTAATTACAGGAGTTAATAAGTGCGGAATATCATTATACATTGAAAATTCAAGCATTTTAGGGTCAATCATCAATAACCTTAAAGTCCTTGGGCTATTTTTATATAAAAGACTTAAAATCATAGCATTAATACCTACACTCTTACCACTTCCTGTAGTTCCTGCTATTAATAAATGCGGTAAGCGTTTTAAATCAGTTACAAAAGTATTTCCTACTATATCCTTACCTAAGGCTATTGTTAATTTGCTTTTAGATTTTGAAAATAATTCATCTTCAAAAATAGTTCTAATGTTAATTGTTTGAGAAGTTTTATTTGGAATTTCAATCCCTACCACATCTTTTCCTGGAATTGGTGCTTGAATTCTAATACTTGTAGCCTTAAGTGCCATAGCTAAATCATCAGCTAAGCCTGAAATTTTGCTAAGCTTTACATCAGCAGCAGGTCTAAACTCAAATGTAGTAACCACAGGACCCCAATAGGTTTTAACCACATCTCCATCAATCTTAAAATGCTTTAATTTTGCTAAAAGCTCGTTTATTTTCTCATCAAGCTCATCTTCATTAATTATTATTTCTGTAGTTACGGCTTTATCTAATAATTCCACACTAGGTAGTTCAAAATCTCTTGGTATTTCAATCGCTCCTAATTCAATATCTTTTAAAATTGCTTTATTTTCTTCAAGCTCATTTAAAATCTCTACTTTTTTGCCTTTTTTAGGGACAAAACTTTGAGAATCTTGCTCATCTACTATCAAAATATCTTGAAAATCATTAGAATTTAAAACAGGAATTTCATTTTGTATTTCTTCGGTTTGCTCTACTGATTTTTCTTCTTTTATTTCGTTTTTAACTATTTTAAAATCATCTTTATTAATGCTATCTTTGTTTATTTTCTGCATTAAAGGCTCTAAGATTATTTTTGGCTCACTAATTATTTTGCCTTGTTCGTTTGTAAAATTAATTTTAGTCTTTTCATCTTCTTTAGGAGTTTTTATTTCATATGATTTTACAAATCTAATATTGCCTAAATCGCTTAAAATTTCTTCTTTTGGTTTTGATTTGTCTTCTTTAGGAGTTTTTATTTCTTTTATGATTTTTTCTTTTTTAATAGGTTTTTCTTTGCTTTTAAAAAGATTTTTGAACTTATCTTTATCTTGTAATTTTGAATAAATATAAGAATGATTAAAATAAATTAAAACAAATACAAGCAAGATAAAAAATACAATATTTACAAAACCTAAAAAGCTAATAATTCCAAAATCAAAAACACTAGAAAAAGGTAAAGATAATATCAAAATACTACAAATTATATTGGCTAACATTTTTAAAGCATATTTAAAAGATTTATATACAAATAAGTAATTTCCTACAAATGCTAATAAAAAAATATAAGAAAGATTTCCAAAACAAATTCTTAAGCCCTTGCTAAAATAAGCACTTGCTAAAAACAATCCATTAGCTTCGGGCAAAAACAGCCCGAAACTAAAATAAAATAATATAAATGAAACAAATATAAATATAAATTCTTTTTTCATCTTACATATAATTTAATAAGCTTAATTTTGAAACCTGCGCACTAGCTTGTAAAGTAGCTTGTAAGGTAATTGTCGCTTGCATTAGCATTAATTGGCTTTCTACAGGGTCTGAATTAAGAACCTTTGCCTTAACTTGTTCAACATTTACTTTCATTAAATCCGCTCTATCTTGAGAATTTTGAATACTTGTTTGAGTTGCACCTATTTTTGTATGAACTTTATTAATATGATCTTGTAAATGGTCAATCCTTTTTAAAGCTCCTTGAATACCAACACTTTTTAACAATTCAGGATTATTGCTATCTGCTCTATAATTTCCATTTCTAACAGCTTCTATCATCTTATCAAGGTCTTTTATAATATCAACCCTGCCTTCATCAACAATTAAAGTAGAATTTGTATTAAAATTAAACAAATCTCCCTTTTTAGAACCTTCAGCAATTGGCAAACCATTAGCATCATTTCCAAAATCAAATTCATTAGCGTTCATAGTATTAGCATCAAATATAGCTAAATCTATTTTAGTAGTAGTCGCACCTTTGTCTATTAAAGTCATTTGACCTTTTTCGTTAAGACCTACATCAACTGAATTTTTAGAATTAATTAACAGCCTTTCTAATTCTGCTTTATCATCATTATTTAAAATCATAGGAGAATTAGCTTGATTTGGATATTTTTGAACTAATTGATAATCTTTAGTTGGGATATTATCACTAGCAAACATAGAAATAATATCTCCTAATTGCTTATATGTTATATTTTCAGGATTTGTCTTAACACTATCTGAAATATGCTGATTATTATCATAAACCACATTTGTAATAGGTAAAGTTACTTTTTTATCTTGACCATTTTGTTTATAACTAGCCGTTGCAGTGCCTTGAGTAATATTAAAATCTATTGAATAATGCACCTTATTTTTTGAAGTAATTTCTAGTTTTAAAACACTATCAGGTCTTGTAGCATCATTTGGATTTAGCTTTAATGTTCCTTGCGAAGCCTCAACTAATTTAGTCTCATTAGTAGCTACATTATTACTTTTATCTACTTGAGCTATGTTTGAGCTTAAGATATTATCTTTTTTACTAAATAAAGACCTAGAATAATCAATCCCATCACTAGTAAAAGAAGTATCAATATTACCTGTATTTGTAAATTCTAAAACAAAAACATTATTATTATTTCTTAAATCATTTGGATTAGTTACACTTGCTAACTCACTTTTAACAGGAAAAGGAATGATAGGCATTGGTGGTGTATCAGGTATTTTTGGTGGATAAATTTGTCCGAAATCATCAGCCTTAGCAGTAGCTGCAAACATAGAAAAATTAATTCTACTTTCTTGATTTTTTAAATCAGTAATTTCTATTGTTCCATTATTGCTAAGCGTTACATCTACTACCTTATTTTCTTTAGTATTTCCGTATAACTCACCTATTTTACTAAGCATAGCACCAACATCTTCACTAGCACCCATCTTAAACTTAGCTTTAAAACTCTCACCATTTCCCTTAGTCCCACGAACATAAAAATAAGTATCAGGAAATCTTCCTTCATCATTTTTTAAAAAATGATCATTCACATTAAGCTCTTTTCCATTAGCTTGTGGTTTTAAATATTCTTTACCAATTAAGTCTTTAATCTTACTATCTTGAGTAATATAATGCACTTCTTCTGGTTTATTAATATCATATCTTCTATCAACCAAACGAACATTTGTGCTGATTATTTTTTTATAATCATTATCAACACCCTTCATAAGCTCTTGACCTGAAATATTGTAATCATTATACACATTAGACCCTAGTAAAACTTGCATATTCTCATCATTGCCATAATAATTACCTTTTTCATCAAAAGGCTTAGTCCCAACATTAGTTCCACTGAATAAATATTGTCCGTTAATACTTGTATTTGCAATATTTACAATATGATCTCTTATTTTTTGTAAGTCATTTGCTAAAGCGTTTAAAGAAGTATCAGAATGAACTTCGTTTGCACCTTGGATTAATTTGTTTTTAAATTGGTCTAGTGCCTTACTCATTTCATCTACTGCTTTATCAGAGTTTTTTGTAATATTTATAGCTTTACTAGCAGCTTCGCTAATTTGCTGAAATGTAGAAATCTCATAAACAAGTCTTGAACCTTCTGAATAAATTCCAGCGTCATCATAAGATTGATTAATCTTCAAACCACTTGTTAATTGGTTATTTGCGTCATTTATCATATTTTGCTGACGCTGAAAATTGCCTAAATTTTGTGAATAAATATAAGAGCTTGTTATTCTCATTCTTTTTCCTTGTTAATAATCTTTAGGGTATATCGGTAAAAAAATTATTTTATTAAGTCTAAAACTTCACTAGGTGTATTTGCTATGCTAAAAATATTTAAAGAACTCTCATCAATTGCACCGGAATTTAAAAGTGTATTTTTAAAAAAATCAACCAATGGTTTAAAAAATTCTTCGTTATATAAAATGATTTTATAATTTCTTAATTTTGTTTGAGCTAAGGTTAAAACTTCAAATAATTCATCTAAAGTTCCGTATCCACCAGCACAAACTATCATTACATCATTTTGCATTAAGGCTTTTTTTCTTAAAGATAAATCGCTAAATTCAATAGATTTAGTGCAATATTCATTTAATCTTTGTTCCATTGGTAATTTTATATTAATACCAATACTCTCAACCCCGCCAACTAAAAAAGCAGCTTTATTAGCAGCGTGCATAATACCACCGCCACCACCTGTAGTAATGCTATAGCCGTTCTTTGCTAGAACTTCACTTAATTCAAAAGCGTCTTTATAATATTTATTATTTTCATCAAATCTAGCCGAGCCAAAAATTGTAACTGATTTCATCTAAGACTTTCTAACCTTTCTTTTTTATCTCCGATTTTAGTAATTTGCACACCAAAATTTCCATCAACAATAACAACTTCTCCTTCAGCAAAACATTTATCCCCAACTAAGATTTCTAAAGGGTCATTTGCTAATTGGTCAAGCTCAATAACTGAGCCTATATCCATTGTTAAAACATCTTTTAAAAGCATTTTTTTACTACCAATTCTAACTCTAATCGGAAGCTTTACATCCATTATTAAATTAATATTTTTTAACTCACCCAAATCCATTTTAGGCGCACTTACTTCACTTTCTTTTGTAGAATTTGAATTAGGATTTAAAAGCTTATAAGCTTTTTCATTGATAGCAAGACTTATTTGCTCATTTAAATCATTGATATTTACATCATAAAAATAAATTTTATAAAACTTAGATAAATCACACTCATCAGTCAAAAACTCACATTTTTCTAAGCTAAAATTAAACTTAGGTAAATCTTTTTGTGCATTTAATGAAGTTGAAAATGCTGAAAATATATTGCTAATTGCTTCTTTGCTAGCGTCAAGCTCATCTGTGCCTAAATTCTCATTCATTGAGATTTCTTCTTCACCCATCATCCATTCAGAAATCGCACTCATTAAAACAGGACTTGATAAAAATGCAAATTCTTTATCTTCGCTTTTAAAAACTGCTTTTAAAATAGGTGGCTTTAAGGCATTGTTTTTAATATCAAACTCACTATATTCGCTAAATCTAGCACTTTTTCCTGTAAGCCCTTCAATAGTGGCAATACATTCATTTACAAATAAACCTAAAAACTCATCAATCATCTAATTTTTCCTCATCTTCCATTGACAATTCTTCTTGAATTTCTACTACTTTATCAAATTCTGCAGCCTTTGTTTTACGCTCTAGTTCGTAAGCTTCAAGTATGTTTTTAACCTCATCTTTATCAGTTTTAATTAAATCTAAAATCTTAATTGATTTTTGGTATCTATGAATACCAAATTGAGCTAAAAATACATCTTTTCCATCAACGCTCACAATAGCTTTATCATCAGCATTTCTATTTAGCTTAATAATATTTCCATTTTCAAGTCCTAAAAATTCTTCTACACTAATAAAAGCCTTACCTAAAATCACTTCATAGACCATATCAGCACGACCTACTAAGGTTTTGATTTCTTTATTTCTACTTTTTTTAGCACTTGTTTCGCCTAGCATTACATCACGATTTGCTAAACGACCTAAAATTGGTTCTAAATAAATTACAGGATAACAAATATTAATCATACCGCTATTATTACCTATAGTAAGCTCCATAACAACCATTATTACTATTTCGTTTTGGCTTACGATTTGAACAACACTTGGGCTACTTTCTTTAGCTTCTACGCTAGGATACATATCAGTAATTATTGACCAACTTTCTTTAAGCCTACCCATCATAATTCTTAAAATACTATCAAGTAAGTTAATCTCAATATCTGTTAATTCTCTATTTTTTTCACTTCCTTCTCCAGCTCCGCCTAATAATTTATCAATCATAGGAAAGGCAATACTAGGATTTATCTCTAAAACACAAGTTCCATCTAAAGGCTTGATTGAAAAAACATTAAAGCTAGTAGGATTTGGTAAAGACATCAAAAACTCACCATAAGTCATCTGGTCAACTGAATGTAGCTTTATTTCCACCATACTTCTCATCATTTGAGAAATTTGAGTAGCAAGGCTTCTTGCTAATTTATCATGAATTCCTTTTACTGCACGAAGTTGTTCTTTACTAACACGATTTGGACGCTTAAAATCATATATTATGATTTGCCTTTCATCGTTTTCTTTCTTTACTTCAGGGACACTATCGGCTGAATCAACGGAATTTAAAAGTGCGTCTATTTCTTCTTGAGATAAAATATCAGCCATCAATTAGCCTTTTTCTTAATGTATTAATTACCCTACTTTGCAACTGCGATACTCTTGATTCGCTAATTTGCAAAATTTCACTAATTTCTTTTAAACTAAGCTCTTCATAAAAATATAACTGAATAATCAATTGTTCTCTTTCATTTAATTCTTCTAAAACTTCGGTAATTTTTTCTAATAAATTTTCTTTATCAAGTCTTTCATTAGCGTCTTCATCGCTTAATACTTGTAATTGTTCATCTAATGGAACGATATAGCTAATTGATTGTGCTAATCTTGCTTCTTTAATCTTATCTATATCTATACCTAATTCACTTGCTAAATACTCATCACTTGGTTCTTCATCAAAATCATTTATATAATCATTTATTATTTTTTCTATATCTTTTACAATTTTTCTATTGCTTCTGCTTAAAGTATCAAGACTTCTTAAAAAATCAAGCATAGAACCATATACTCTTTTTCTAGCATATCCCCAAAAATTATCATTTTGTAAATCATCATAGCGTCTTGCTAATTTGATTAATTCTTCAGTCCCAACACCTATTAAATCATTAACATCAACACTAGCAGGCAAGCGTTCTTTTAATCTAAATGCCATAGCTCTTAATGCTGGTTGATATTTAACAGCTAATTCATCTTGAGCATTTCTTAAAGCACTTGCATACGCATTAAGCCGCTTTTGCATTATATTTCCTTGCAGGTTTTGTTTGCTTTTTGATAATTTCTAATTCACTTTCTACACTCTGAATAATCTTATCCATTCTATTTTCTCTAATTTCAAGCTCTTTTATAAAATGATTTGTGGTATTTTCATAAGCAAATTTATCAAAATTCCTACTACCTAATTTCTTTGCATCAACAAAATTAAGAACAACAAGGTGAATTAAAATATAAAAAACAAAAGTAGTAAATAAGGTAAAACCTATCATCATAAACGGATCATCAATCTTAAATACAGCACAAATAAAACCTATAAAAAATCCACAAACTGTAACAAAAGCAATATAATTATCCGTTCTCATATACCTTAAATCCTATCAATTAATCTTTTAAAAAAGCTTTTTATATTTCCTGAATCAGAATCTTTAAGCACATTTCGTTCCAATCTTGATAAAAGATTATTAGTAGCTTTTTTTAATTGATTAGTTTCTCTTGATGAACTTTGAGAAAACAAAACTCTACTTTTAATACAATCAATAACATAAGCAGAGCTTTCTAAATATCCTAAATACTTTAATTCAGGATTATTTTTAATATTTGCTGATGCAACTTTTGAAATATTTGTAAATAAATCTAGTGCTTCTTTTTCGCTTTTTACCACATTAAAAAGCATTAAAAAATCATTTCTTACATCAGAAGTAACTTTAATAGTAGCATAAGCATCAGTAATTGCAGCAGGATCAGGTGTAGTTACAACAATAACTTCATCAGCAATTTCTAAAAAATGTAAAGTAGTTCCACCAATACCAGCACCCGTATCAATTATCAAAAAGTCTAAATCTTCTAATAATTCAGCATCTTCTAAAAAAGCATCAAAATAACTTGAATTATTGTATTTTAAAATCTCTCCACCACTATCACCTGGGATTAGTTTTAAATTCGGTTTTACTTGTTTAATAATATCAGCTAGTTTGCATTCTCCTTTTAAAACATGTAATAAATTTTTGCCTATTTTTACATTTAAAATCACATCAAGATTTGCAAGACCAATATCAGCATCAAAAAGACCTACTTTATATCCATCATTTGCAAGTAAATTAGCAATATTAGCACTTATTGTGCTTTTGCCAACCCCACCTTTACCACTTGTAATTGCAATAAATTTTGTATTTTTCTTATTTACTTTATGCTCATTTTTCATAAGCTCATTTAATTTATCAGCTTGTGTTTGCATAATTTATCCTTTAAATCCATCTAAAACGCATTTAATTAAATACTCGCTATTAGCTACTAAAATATCATCAGGAACATTCTGACCTATTGAAAAAAACGAAACAGGTTTTTTAATATTAAAAATTAATGAAAAAATATTACCAAAAGCTCTAGTTTCATCAAATTTTGTAAGTATTAAAGTATCAATATTTAAAGCATTAAAAGCATTAAAAGTCTCTTCCATATCATCATACTTCATACCTGCATTTAATACTAATGCAACTTCAATTTCACTCTCACTAGCCTTTAAATAACTTTCTAATTTTTCAATTTTTGTCTTATCATATTGAGAATTACCAGTTGAATCTATTAAAACCACATCATAACCACTTAAAGTCTCAAGGTTTTTATGTAAATCTTCTTCGGTTGATACAAATGCAATTGGTAATCTCATAGTCCTAGCGTATTCAGCTAATTGCTCTTTAGCACCTAGTCTAAAATTATCAAGTGAAACTATAGCAGTTTTGTATCTTTTGCTTCCGTATGCGTATCTATAAGCTAGCTTAGCTAATGTTGTAGTCTTGCCAACCCCTGTTGGACCAACTAACATAATTATTTTTTGTTTTCTAATAGGTGCATCAACTCTGCAAGGTATCATACTCTTAAGTAAGGTTGTAAAATATCTAGTAATTGCTTCTTTATTACTCAATAAAGCTTTTGGCATATTTTTAAGAGTTGCTCTCATAATTTCATCTAAATGAGTTTGTAACATATCACTTTTTTTTGCTTTATCATAAATTAATGCAAACTCAGGTGGAATTTCAAGATTATTTCTAGCAGGAGCAAGTTCTCCCCATCTCATACTCATTAAATAATCTACTTTGCTATTTAACTCATTTAATAATTGCTTATCATCTTTTGACTTATTGCTAGAATTAGGATTAAACTTTAATCTAGATAATTCTTTTTTAGAATTTAAATCTTGATTAAGTGATTTATTTTCATTTTGATTTTGCTTATTTTCTATAGCTATTTTTCTATCAAAATTATCGCTTTTAAATTCTTTTAAACTATTTTCGTAGTGTAACGCTGCTCTTTTATTTACAATTGGTTGCTTTTTTTCTTTTGTATCATTAATAGCTACAACTACTTCTACCATAGCAGGGCTTGTTGGAGTTCTTCCTTCTACTTGAGTTACAGCAACTATTTCAGCTTCATCTCCATAATAATCTCTAACATAAGCTAAATAATCTTGTCCTTTTTCTACTCTAAAACTATCTTGCCTAATTGCCATATTTTTTCCTTACATTGTTCCTAATACTAAAGTTATACTAATCCTATCTTCTGCACCATAATGTGGTAATACTAATCTCTTATCGCAATATGTTTTTTCACTAAAATAAACAATATCTAAATCAAGAGTTCTAGGTGCATTTTTAAAACTTCTTGTCCTATGAAAAATATTTTCATAGTGTTGTAAAACTTTTAAAAGCTCTCTTGCGTGAAGACTTGTTTTAACAAACATTAAAGCATTTGTAAAATCTTTTTGCTCTTTACACCCAAAAGCTTCATTTATTAATAATGCTGAAGTTTGAATAATCTTAAATCTTCTATCAGATTTTAATTTTTTAAATAATCTTACAAATCTTTCACACTCAGGCTCTATATTACTACCAAGAGAAATTAAAGCTAAATATTTATAAGCTTTATTATCCTTGCTAAAATACGGATAATACTTAATCCTTTTAAAATATCTCGCTTCATTTATCTTGATATTTGGCATTAAGCGTTATTTGCTTTTAGTGCTTCTTCTTGAGCTGCTATAAATGCTCTTTGTTGTTGAACCATTTGAATTGCACTAAGTAATGCTAAATGATAGCTAAATGGTCCAAAACCACTAATAGTTCCAGCACATACAGGACTTAAGAAACTCTTAGCTCTAAATTCTTCTCTAGCATAAATATTGCTAATATGAACTTCAACTACAGGCATTCTAGTAGCTGCTATTGCATCAGCAATCGCAATTGATGTATGAGTATATCCACCAGCATTTATAATAATTGCATCACAAGTTCCTACACACTCTTGAATTTTATCAATTATTTCGCCTTCATAATTGCTTTGATAAAACTCTATATCAACATTGCTTTCTTTAGCAGCTATACTCATTTGTTCATGTATTTGAGCCATAGTCATAGTTCCATAAATTCTAGGGTCTCTTTGACCTAACATATTTAAATTTGGTCCTTGAATTACCATTATTTTCATATTTCTTCCTTTAATAAATATTTTAATGTTGGATTATAAGTTTTTAATTTTAATATAAGTTATTAAAAAATATTTTTTAAATCAATATCCAAAAAAAGAATTTCAAATAAATATAAAGATTAATAAAATTTTTACGATATGGAATATATTTTGCTAACAAGCTTAAATCAAGTTAAAGTTTTAAAGGTTAATTATGAGTATATTTTCAACACTAAATACAGGTGTAAGTGGTCTTGGAGCTGCACAAGTTCAAATATCTACAACAGGACATAACATTACAAATGCAAACAATCCTTATTATACTAGGCAAAGAGTGGTTCAATCAGCAGCAGATGCTTTACATGTGCCAGCTGGTGATATTGGACTTGGAACTAAGGTTGATAAGATTGTAAGAATTCACGATGAGTATGTTTTCACAAAAATGCGTGATAATACAAATAATTTTGAACATACTAAATATCTAAAAACAAAACTTGAAGAAGCAGCACAAAGATTTCCTGATTTAAAAGATGTTGGAATTTTAAATGATTTGCAAGCTTATCAAAAAGCTTGGAATAATTATGCTAGCAACCCTGCTGATGGTGCTACAAAAATAAATCTAGTTCAAGTAGCAACAACCCTTGCAAAAGATATAAAAGCTACTAGAGATGATATGTTTAAAATGCAAAAATCAGTAAATGATGATGTAGTTTTAACTATTGAAGAAATAAATAGAATTGGTAAGGATATTTCTACAATTAATGCTCAAATAGCAGCAAGTGAGAGTGCTGGTGATTCTATGGCAAATGATTTAAGAGATAAAAGAGATGAATTAGAATTAAGACTTTCAAAACTCGTTAAATCATCAGTTTTTAAAGAGAATTTAGAACAAAATGCTTCATTTGATACAAATGTAAAAGATGGGAGCATAGATTATCATTTAAATATTGAAGGTTTTTCTATAGTTGATGGGACAACATTTCATCCATTAAGAATAGATAGTGTTGCTGCAGGAAGCCCTTTTCAAAGGATTTATTATGAGCTTCAAGATGGAACTACTGCTGATTTAACTTCTAAATTAAGTGGGGGACAATTAGGAGCTCAACTTGATTTAAGGGGTCGTGAGTTTAATACCCAAACTAATGGATTTGATGATGGTATTTTGCAAGATTATATAAACAATCTTGATTCTTTTGCAAAAACTATGATTACAGAAACAAACAATATCTACTCAAGAGCAGCTCAAAAACAAATATTATCAAATGAAATGTCTCATCTAAAGAGTGATGATATTATTATGAATGCAGATAATAGATTAAAAACAGGCACATTTGATTTAATCGTATATAACGATAATGGTAAAGAAGTAGCAAGAAAAACAATCACTCTTGATACAAGCACATCAATGACAGGTGGAGTAAGAAGTTCTAGTTTATTAGAAAAAATTAATTCTAATACAGATGATAATAATGATAATAACAATTTAAACGATTTTGATGATTATTTTTTAGCTGATTATTCTTATGATGAAACAAAAGATAGTGGTATTTTTAGTCTTATTCCTAAACTAGATGGATTTAAAGTAGGCGTAGAAGATCATGGCACGAATTTTCCTGGAATTTTTGGTCTTGGGAAATTCTTTGAAGGCACTAATGGTAGCAATATAAATGTAGATACTAGCCTAAGACACGACCCAACTTTACTTAGAGCAAGTAGTTCTGGTGCTGATGGAAATAACGATGTAGCAAATGCAATCAATCAGCTTCAATATAATAAAATTGATTTTTACGATACTAAAGGAGAAAGCACTCAAGCTACTTTTGAAGGATTTTATAGGTCTTTAACAACAGATATAGCAAGTCGTGCAGAAAACAATAATACTTTATACAAAACAAACGAAGCTATCTTGGCTAATGTAACAGCAGAATTTCAATCAGTAAGTGGTGTTGATATGAACGAAGAATTAAGCAATCTTATGAAATATCAAGCAAGTTTTGGTGCAAGTGCTAAAATCATCACAACGGTTGATAAAATGTTAGATACTTTGCTAGGACTTAAACAATAATAGCTAAAATGAGCTTTTTTAATAAAGGATATATATGCAAAAAATAATGTTAATAGGAAAGCCAAATGTTGGCAAAAGCTCACTATTTAATCGCTTGGCAAAAGAACGCTTAGCGATAACTTCTGATATTAGTGGCACTACTAGAGATACTAATAGAAAAATAGTTGATATTAATGGAAAAAAGGCTATTTTAGTAGATAGCGGTGGGCTTGATGATAAAGATGAATTATTTCAAAATGTTAAAAAGAACACCTTAAAAGAAGCAAAAGACGCTGATATAATCGTTTATATGGTAGATTGTAAATTGGGCGCAAATGATGATGATAGGGCTTATTTTTATGATTTATTAAAGCTTAAAAAACCAACAGCTTTAGTAATTAATAAAGTAGATAGTAAAAAAGATGAAGAAAGAAGCTTGGAATTTACTCGTTTTGGATTTAAAAATGTATTTAATATAAGCGTATCTCACGCAACGGGAATTGATGAATTAAATGATTTTTTAAGCTCACATTTGCGTGATACTTTCGTGCCTGATAATTCAGAGCTTAGCTTAGAAGATTTCTTAGATGAAAACATAGCTGGTGAATATGATGAAGAAGGCATTAATGAAGTTAGCGAAATTGATGAAAATCATATAAAAATCTCAATTTTAGGGCGTGTAAATGTAGGCAAAAGCTCACTTTTAAACGCACTTGTAAATGATGAAAGATGTGTTGTAAGTAGCATTGCAGGAACTACGATTGACCCTGTAAATGAAAGTATTGAATATAATGGCAAAACACTTGAATTTGTTGATACCGCAGGAATTAGAAGAAGAAGTAAAATTTTAGGTATAGAAAAATACGCTCTAAATCGCACCGAAAAAATGCTAGAAAACTCTCAAATCGCCTTGCTTGTATTAGACGCTGCTGAAGGATTTAACGAGCTTGATGAAAGAATAGCTGGGCTTTTGGGTAAGAATTATTTAGGCGTGATTATAGTTTTAAATAAATGGGATTTATGTGGTAAGAGTGATAAAGAATTTGATGAAGTTTGCAAACATTTAAGGCTTGATAGATTTAAATTCTTAGCCTATGCACCTATTATTAGCGTTTCAGCACTTAGCAAAAAGCGTATTAAAAATCTTTTAGATTTAATCTTAAAAGTGCATTCAAACTACATTCAAAAAATCCAAACTTCAAAACTAAATCAAATAATAGAAGAAGCTTGTCTAGCTCATCCATTGCCACACGATAAAGGCAAACTTGTTAAGATTTATTACGCTACTCAATATAGCGTTGCACCACCAAAAATAGCACTTGTAATGAATAGACCAAAAGCACTTCATTTTTCTTACAAACGCTATTTACAAAATGTATTAAGAAAGCATTATGATTTAAGTGGAGTCCCACTAATCATAGCAGCTCGTAAAAAAGGCGAAAAAGAATTAATTGAAGAGTAATTAGGAAGTTAATTCCTAATTATTCGCTAA